>NZ_CP012841.1:36-300036 GCF_002073915.1 Candidatus Riesia pediculicola
GATGTGAATAAATTCTAACCAAATTCGTTATATACGAAACATATCTGAAGAATGATTAAATCATTCCAAATCAAGATTAACTAGATATATGTAAAATGTACCATTTTCTCATAAAATATACTGCATATTGATGAAATAATCAAATTATTTCAGAAAATTGAACAAAATATAAATCGAGTTTCAATTTTATAATTCGATAGAGAATTGATATTCATTTAAGAATGTATGAACTGTATTATATGTATGTTTTTTATGTTCTAAAAAATGTAACTTATTTTATTTCAACTAACTGAATATTACTTAGAAAAAAATCGATATAAATCATTTTTTCTAAATTTTTTAAAATTTTTCAAAAAAATTTTTGTGTCAAAATTATACTTTTGTATATTAACTTTTCAAAAATGATATACATAACTTTTTAAAAATATTCGAACATAACTTGTAATGTATAAGGTAGTTGCTTAAAATTTCTGACAGTAAAGAATATTTTTATCAATTTTTTTTAGATATAAAAATGTAAAATATATAATTTAAAAATTAAATTTTTAAAGAAAACTTTTCAAAAAAATTTTGAATTTAGAAAATTCAATCAATGAAATCATTCGATAAAATCATACAGATCTAAAGATAATAATATTTCTTTAGAGTCATAGATAATATTTTTAGAAATGCTTGACTAGACATGTACAATTTATTGAAAATTTTAAATGTTAAAAAAGTAAGTAAAACCAAACTACTTATCTGTGATTGTGACGGAGTAATGACTAACGGGCTAATTTATATCGGAAATAGCGGGGAAGAAATCAAAACTTTTAATGTTCAGGATGGGTATGGAATTCGATGTATAAAAAAAATAGGTATAGAAGTTGCAATTATTAGCGGAGGTGTTTCTAAAACTTTAGAAAACCGTTCTCGTTTTCTTGGAATTAGGCATCTTTATCAAGGTTGTTATGAAAAAGAAGAAGCATATTTTGATTTATTGAATAAATTACAAATCGTATCCGAAGAAGTGACCTACATTGGAGATGATATTATAGATCTTCCTGTGATGTCAAAAGTAGGATTTTCTGTGGCAGTTCCGAACTCTCATCCCAAAGTACTGCAGAAATCAGATTATATTACTGAAAAATTTGGAGGAAATGGAGCAGTTAGAGAAGTCTGCGATATTATTCTTTTTTCTAAAAAATTATTTTTTGAAAAAAATAAGACAATTTCTCTGGATACGATTGAAAAAAGTTAAATATATGAAAATTCGTTCAACAGCATTTCAATAACGTCCATGTCTTTTTGAGAAATTATTTTTTTTGAGACGTAAATAAAAGAATTTATAGCTGAAGTCTATTTTAGTTCTAAAAGGTTAAAAATCGATTTTGATTTAAAAACGGATGTTTTGTATTCAAAATGGATTTTTAAAAATTAAAAATGTATTTTCTTTATATATCAATTAAATACGTCTCTCAATTCATTTCTGAAATAGACAGAAAATCTTATAGAAATCAGTATGCAAAATTAGGATTCTAAGCGAAAACTTTTTAGGAAAATAAAAGTTCTTTCAATCAAATACATAGTAGAAAATAAAAAAATAAGTTTACAGAACCAAATTAGGATCTTTTTGATCATTTTGTTTTTTCTGTTTCTAAAAAATCCATTTGGAATAGTAAAAATTAGACTATTATAAAAAAAAAATGAGATCCGATAGTAGTTCCTTGAACTAAATCGCTTAATAATCCAAGAAGAAAATTTCTCCATATAAAAGAATTGAGATCGATCTTAAGATCGTTCCATTCGAGAAAGATAGATAACGCGATTAGGTAGGCTTAAAATAAAGAAAAAATCTGTGATTTTCAATTAAATAAGTTTCAAAAAACAATGAAATTAAAAATAAAATTAAATATTTTTTTTTAAAAAAAAAGTTCATCTGACTTTTTCAATCTCCGTTTCAGGATTAAAATCTATTTAATGACAATAAAATCTATTTTTTTTAAATTAATTATAGGTTTTGCAAAGTATTCTACTTTAGAAAGAAATTGATTATATTTAAAAAATGAAGTAATGGCCACTGGATAGCCTTTTGGAAATTTTCCTCCTAATCCAGAGGTTACCAGAATATCTCCTGGACGAAAATCTTCATAATTTTCCGAAAAATAGTCTAGCTTTAAATCGTTATTGTATCCATTTCCAAGAACTACCATACGTATTCCGTTTCTTTCGCAAATAACTGGTATAGCGTTTGAAAAATCATAAATTGACGAAGCTCTACTAAACCACTTTCCAACGGAGACAACTTGTCCTACCACTCCGTTTTCTTCCAAGACTATCTGACCAATTTTGATACCATCGTTTTCTCCCTTATCAAAGACGATTTGATTAATTTGAGGAGTTCTAATGTTCAATATGACTTTAGCAACTGTTGTCTGATATCTATTTGAAAGACTAGATATACGTAGTAAACCTCTTAATTTATCATTTTCTTTTCTAAGAAATCGAGAAGATAAAATTTCCACTTGACTTAATAAGAACTTTTTTTTTAAAGTTCTATTTTCATGGATTAAATTCTTTTTTTCAATTATCAAATCATATGTTGATTTAAAAAACATCTTGGTATTTTTAACTGTATTATAGAAAGGACTGATTACATCATCAAATAATCCCCTTATTTCCTGAAAAAATTCGTTAGAAAATTTTTTTGAATAAATATCCTGAACATAAACAAGAAGAATAGAAAACAATGCTATAAAAAGGGGAAACAAAAAAGAATTGCGTTTCTGAAAATATCTCTTTCTCATATAATTTTACAAAATTTCTAAAAGATTTTTTATATTTTTATCGAAAATAAACTATTCGTCACTCAAAAAGTCTCCCAAATAATTATCTATCATCTCCAAAGCTTTCCCACCGCCCCTTGCGACACAAGTCAATGGATCTTCTGCAATAATTGCTGGAATTCCTGTCTCTTCCGTTAATAATTTATCTAAGTTTTTCAGAAGTGCTCCTCCTCCAGTCAAAACCATACCCTTTTCTGATATATCAGAAGCTAGTTCCGGAGGTGCTTTTTCCAAAGCTAACATAACCGCACTTACAATTCCACTCAATGGTTCTTGAAACGCTTCTAATATTTCATGGGATGTTAATAAAAAGCTTCTTGGAACACCCTCCGCTAAATTTCTCCCTCTTACCTCAATTTCTTGAGAAGGTTCTGATTGATAAGCAGAACCAATAGAATGTTTAATGCGCTCTGCTGTAGCTTCTCCAATTAAAGATCCATAATTTCTTCTTACATAATTGATAATGGCTTCATCAAGTTTATCTCCTCCAATTCTAACAGAAGAAGAATATACCACTCCATTTAATGATATTACAGCTACTTCAGTAGTACCGCCTCCTATGTCAATTACCATAGATCCAGTAGCTTCGGAAACTGGTAATCCAGCTCCAATAGCAGCTGAGATAGGTTCTTCGATTAAAAATACCTCTCTAGCTCCAGCGCTTAAAGCAGATTCTCTGATAGCTCTACGTTCCACTTGAGTTGCTCCAAATGGAACACAGATTAGTACTCTTGGACTTGGTCGAATGAAACTATTACTATGTACTTGATCTATAAAATATTGCAACATCTTTTCTGTAATATAAAAATCTGCAATCACACCATCTTTCATTGGTCTGATAGTAACAATATTTCCAGGAGTTCTTCCTAGCATTTGTTTAGCAGAACGTCCTACAGCTGCTACGCTTTTGTAAGATCCTGATCGATCTTGACGAATAGCAACTACAGATGGTTCATCTAAAACTATTCCTTGTCCTTTAACGTATATTAAAGTGTTTGCTGTTCCTAAATCGATGGATAAATCATTCGAAAAGATTCCTCTAATTTTTTAAACATATTAAGTTGATTGATATTAATAATATTGTTGAACTAACAAATTAGATAAAAATTATTATTCTCTAATTCAGTATATTTTTAATCAAAATAGAAATAGACAGATGAATTAAAACAGTATATTAATTTATCCTTAAATCAATTACTTTTATTCATTAATTGGACCAAAATAAATTTTTAAAAGATTCATATCTTTCTATGAAGAAAGTTTATTATTAATAAAAATTGAATTATACTGGTAATCTAGTTTTTTTTAAAATTATTGAAATGTTCGATGTTTTTAATTGAAATTTTATCAAAACCTTTCGTTTCTAAAATACTCAATGTCGAAATCCATGCCAATTCTTATAATAGAATCAAGTTTATATTTTAAATGAAGAAATTTTTATAAGAATTTAGAAAAATTAATTGTGTATTTTTATTTTTCGAAGAGAAAAGATAAGAACAAATTCAGATTTTTTTCAACATGAAAAGATATATGAAAGATATCTACTTATCCTCTCTTTCATTTTCTACTTTTACATTGGATAAATCATATGTTTCTTCAGAAAAAATTAAATACTTCAAAGAAAAAAGAGTCGAATCATAATCGTTACAAAGCTAAAATTCTACTCATTAATGGTCCTAATATGAATGTGCTCGAAAGAAGAGAAACTGGTTTGTACCATGGAATTAGCTTAAAAGATATCATCAAAAAAATGAAGGAAAAAGCAGAGAATTTTGGAGTGTCTTTGAGTTTCTTTCAATCTAACGCAGAACATGAAATCATTGATCTCATTCATAATTCTTATAAGAAGGTTGATTTTATTTTGATTAATCCTGGAGCTTTTGCACATACAAGTGTTGCTTTAAGAGATGCCATTTTAGCTTCTAAAGTTCCATTTTACGAAATTCACATTACGAACATATACTCGAGGGAGTATTTTAGAAAAATATCTTATCTTTCTGATATAGCAGAAGGAGTAATCTGTGGTTTTTATGATCAAGGTTATATCTTTGCATTAGAAGCATCTATTAACTTTTTGTCGAGAAACGGTTCGTTAGTTATATAGAAGAATTTGAAAAAACATAATGGATATTCGAAAAATAGAAAAAATCATTGAATTGGTTCAAAAGTTTAGTATTTCCGAAATTGAAATTTCCAAAAATGGAGAACTAATAAAAATCAAAAGAACAAAAGAGTCAATTAAAACTGAAGATCTGAAGATAAAACGATTGAAAGAGATTGAAAAAGAGAAGGAAGAAATTGAAAGAAAAACCCTTCAAAATAGAAAACAAAATAATATTCTAAAAAGAGATCATAAAGAGCACATTATTCGTTCACCGATTGTAGGTACGTTCTATAGATCCCTTCATATTGATTCAGATCCTCTTGTCAGAGTAGGTCAAAAAATTAAGAAAGGAGATATTTTATGCATTATAGAATCAATGAAAATTATGAATCAAATTAAGTCAAATCAATCTGGAACAATTAAGGAGATCTTAACGAAGGATGGTGATGTTGTAGAGTTTGATACACCATTAATGATTTTAAAATTAGATATAGAGAATGTTTAAAAAGATTGTCATAGCAAATAGAGGAGAGATTGCTTTAAGAGTTTTGAGAGCTTGTAAAGAATTAAAAATCAAAACTGTAGCGTTACATTCTGTAATAGATAGGAAATCGAAACATGTTTTATTAGCAGATGAATCCATTTGTATTGGACCTTCGAAAGCTTCGGAAAGTTATTTCAATATTCCTTCAATTATTTCTGCCGCAGAAGTAACAAATGCAGATGCAATCCATCCAGGGTATGGATTTTTATCAGAAAATGCAGACTTTGCAGAAAAAGTTGAAAAATCGGGTTTTGTATTCATAGGTCCTAGTTCGAAGATAATAAAGAAAATTGGAAATAAAATATCCGCGATTGGAATTATGAAAAAAATTGGGATGCCATGTTTATCAGATTTTAGTTATCGACTTGATGAAAATTTTCAGAATAATAAGAAAATTGCTGAGAGGATAGGATATCCTATTGTAATTAAACCCTCCTTAGGAGGAGGGGGATTAGCAATTAATGTTGTTCAAGATGAAAATGAGTTGCAGAAAAAGATTCTTTTAACTAAAAAGGAATCGAAAATATTGTTTCAAAATGATGAAGTATATATGGAAAAATTTTTAAATAATCCACGTCATATCGAAGTTCAAGTAATATCGGATGGAAAAGGAAATGTAATCTGTCTGTCTGAAAGAGATTGTTCAATACAACGTCGCAATCAAAAGATAATTGAAGAAGCACCTGTAAAAAACATTAAAGAAAGTCTGTTAAGAAAAGTTCGAAAACTTTGTGTACAAGTTTGTATTGAATTAAATTATTGTGGAGTCGGTACTTTCGAATTTCTTTATAAGAACGAATCGATGTATTTCATTGAAGTGAATACGAGAATTCAAGTTGAACATACTATCACTGAGATGATCACAAATTTTGATCTAGTGAAAGCTCAGATCAAAATAGCATTTGGTTTACCATTAGATCTCAAGCAAGAGGATATTCATATTTTTGGGCATTCTATAGAATGTAGAATAAATGCAGAAGATAGTATTAATTTCTCTCCAAGTTCTGGAAAGATAACGAAATTACATGTACCTGGGGGATTGGGAATCCGATGGGAATCTCATATTTATACTGGATATCATATTTCACATCATTATGACTCCATGATAGCGAAGCTTATTTCTTATGGAGAATCTAGAGAAATTGCGCTCTTAAGGATGAAAAATGCACTTTCTGAGTTGATCATTGAAGGAGTAAGAACTAACATAAACTTTCACAAAAAAATACTGAATAGTGATTCTTTTAATTATGAAACCTCATCATAATCCTATTTTTAATTCTATTTAAATTGAAATTCAGATAATCAGTCAGATTTTTTCATGGTTCTTTTTTGAAACAACATTTTAAGAAGATTCGATCAAACTCCTAATTTTTTTCATAGCGTTCTTTTCTAATTGTCGAATTCTTTCAGCAGATACTTTGTATTGTTTTGCTAAATCTTGTAAAGTCTCTCTTCCAGATTGGTTTAACCATCTTTTTTTGATGATTTCTTGACTTCTTTTATCCAGCTTAGATAAAGCTTGAGTTAATCTTTTAATTGTATGATTTTCCCAGTTATCTTTCTCTAACGATTCAAAAAATGTAGAACTTTTATCTTCTAAGTACAAAGCTGGAATTAAGAAAAAATCATCTTTCATACGGTTTTCTTCTTCATTGATATCGAATACCATATCTTTAGCAACCATTCTAGATTCCATTTCTCTAACATCTTTTTTAGAAACTCCTAATTTTTTAGCGACCGAATCAATTTCGGTTTGATCGAACCATCCAATTTTCTTTTTATTTCTTCGTAGATTGAAGAAAAGTTTTCTTTGTGCTTTTGTTGTTGCAACTTTCACAATTCTCCAATTTCTTAAGATATATTCGTGAATTTCTGCTTTTATCCAATGAATGGCAAAAGAAACTAATCGCACACTGGCATTCGGATTAAATTTCTGAACTGCTTTCATCAAACCGACGTTTCCTTCTTGAATTAGATCTGCTTGTAACAATCCGTATCCTGAATAATTTTTTGAAATATGAATGACAAATCTTAAATGAGATAGTATGAGTTTTTTTGCTGCACGTAGATCTTGATGATGGTAGAACAGATTAATATATTTTTTTTCCTCCTCCATGGTCAATACTGGATAGCTATAAGCAGTTTTAATGTAAGCAGACAAATTATTACTTATAGCTAAAGAAAATGATTTATTTTTTATCATTTATATCCTCTTTTAACGACATCCATGAAAGATTAAATAATATTCAAAAATTATCCGATCTTTTAATTCGAAGAGACGAACATAACACGTATGATAAAAATTACTTATATGAAAACCGGATCTAAATTTTCTTTTAAATAAAGTTTGATCAATCAGAAATTTCTCGAATACGATATTTAAAAAAATTTATCTTTATAAAAACAGTTTTACTTCATGTTCTTATTTAAACGAGAGCTCTCTTTCGATCTTCTTGAATGGAAATAGATCGTACAATAAAAGATTATCATTTTTCTATCAATTAGTGACGTTTGAATAGGGAGTATAACACATTCTTACCAACTTTTTTCTTATATATTTTCCAACTTTTCGGAATATTTGGAAAGTTGTTTCTTCTTTCCGTTTCAAGATATATTAAACTACCTTTTTTTATCCAACAATTTTTCTCCAAAAGAACTATAGTTTTAGAAAGCAAATTATTTCCAAATGGAGGATCTAAAAAAACAATATCAAATGGGTTTCCTTTTCTGTTTAAAAAATTTAAAATATTTGTATTAAACATCTTTATTTTCCTTGTATAAAATAAATTAACGTTTTTTACAAGTTGATTGAATATGCTCTTATCTATCTCCACTGAGATCACAAAAGAAGCATTTTGAGAAACAGCCTCGATAGATAAGGATCCACTTCCAGAAAAACAGTCAAGACAGTTAGATTCGTTAATGTAAGGTCTAATCCAATCAAATAGAGTTTTTCTAGCTCTACTTAAAGTTGGACGAAGTTCTTTTTTGAAAATTACGGAAATGTTTCTTCCTTTCCATTTTCCAGATATAATTTGGATTTTTCCCAATTTAAAAAAATTAATAACAATTATTTAAAAAACTTTAAATTAAAAATTATCGTACAATCTATTATAATAATGAATATTCAAATATATTAAAAATAAATGCTATCGTAGTGAAAAAATTCTACTTTTAAAAAAATTAAATATGAAAGAAAAGTTATTTTATCAATTTAAGAAAAAAATTATTCAAGTTAAAAAAAATTTAAAAAACAGCTTTATCAATTTTTTTAAAAAAAATAATGAAATTAATATTGATTTTTTTAATGAAGTAGAAGAACAACTTTTGTCTTTAGATATCGGTATATCAACTACAAAATTGATTATAGATCAAATTAAAAAACAAATTAATACTCAAAACTTTAATGAAATCGACAAAATATATAGTATTATAAAAAGAACAATGCAAGATATTCTCAATTTATCTAAAAAAAATTGTTATATTTCAAAAAAAGTTGACTCTCTTAAAATAATTTTATTTTTTGGAGTCAATGGAGTTGGAAAGACAATTTCTGTGTTCAAATTAGCTAATACATATATGAAAAAAGGAAAAAAAACAGCAGTGGTTTGTGCAGATACATTTAGAGCTGCTTCAATTGAACAAACAAAAATCCTTTCAGATCAATACAACATTCCGATCTTTTTTTCAAAAAATAAAAAAGATGCAGCTTCTGTCGTATTTGATTCTATTAAATTTCTTAAAAAAGAAAAATCAATTCAATTTATTATTATCGATACTGCTGGACGTCTAGAAAATAAAATTAACCTTATTGAAGAGCTAAGAAAAATAACTAGAGTAATTAAAAAACTTTATGATCAACCCTATTTTGAAAAAATTTTAGTTTTAGATTCTACAATTGGTCAAAATTCTATTCATCAAGCAAAAATTTTTTATAATTCGGTTCAACCTACTGGAATTTTCTTAACAAAATTAGATGGTACAGCAAGAGGTGGTATTATTTTTCCTATAATTAATTTTTTTAAAATTCCTATCAAGTATATAGGTTTCGGAGAATCAATCAATGATATTAAAGAATTTAATCAGGAACATTTTATTAACTCCCTATTCAAACGTCACTAATTGATAGAAAAATGATAATCTTTTATTGTACGATCTATTTCCATTCAAGAAGATCGAAAGAGAGCTCTCGTTTAAATAAGAACATGAAGTAAAACTGTTTTTATAAAGATAAATTTTTTTAAATATCGTATTCGAGAAATTTCTGATTGATCAAACTTTATTTAAAAGAAAATTTAGATCCGGTTTTCATATAAGTAATTTTTATCATACGTGTTATGTTCGTCTCTTCGAATTAAAAGATCGGATAATTTTTGAATATTATTTAATCTTTCATGGATGTCGTTAAAAGAGGATATAAATGATAAAAAATAAATCATTTTCTTTAGCTATAAGTAATAATTTGTCTGCTTACATTAAAACTGCTTATAGCTATCCAGTATTGACCATGGAGGAGGAAAAAAAATATATTAATCTGTTCTACCATCATCAAGATCTACGTGCAGCAAAAAAACTCATACTATCTCATTTAAGATTTGTCATTCATATTTCAAAAAATTATTCAGGATACGGATTGTTACAAGCAGATCTAATTCAAGAAGGAAACGTCGGTTTGATGAAAGCAGTTCAGAAATTTAATCCGAATGCCAGTGTGCGATTAGTTTCTTTTGCCATTCATTGGATAAAAGCAGAAATTCACGAATATATCTTAAGAAATTGGAGAATTGTGAAAGTTGCAACAACAAAAGCACAAAGAAAACTTTTCTTCAATCTACGAAGAAATAAAAAGAAAATTGGATGGTTCGATCAAACCGAAATTGATTCGGTCGCTAAAAAATTAGGAGTTTCTAAAAAAGATGTTAGAGAAATGGAATCTAGAATGGTTGCTAAAGATATGGTATTCGATATCAATGAAGAAGAAAACCGTATGAAAGATGATTTTTTCTTAATTCCAGCTTTGTACTTAGAAGATAAAAGTTCTACATTTTTTGAATCGTTAGAGAAAGATAACTGGGAAAATCATACAATTAAAAGATTAACTCAAGCTTTATCTAAGCTGGATAAAAGAAGTCAAGAAATCATCAAAAAAAGATGGTTAAACCAATCTGGAAGAGAGACTTTACAAGATTTAGCAAAACAATACAAAGTATCTGCTGAAAGAATTCGACAATTAGAAAAGAACGCTATGAAAAAAATTAGGAGTTTGATCGAATCTTCTTAAAATGTTGTTTCAAAAAAGAACCATGAAAAAATCTGACTGATTATCTGAATTTCAATTTAAATAGAATTAAAAATAGGATTATGATGAGGTTTCATAATTAAAAGAATCACTATTCAGTATTTTTTTGTGAAAGTTTATGTTAGTTCTTACTCCTTCAATGATCAACTCAGAAAGTGCATTTTTCATCCTTAAGAGCGCAATTTCTCTAGATTCTCCATAAGAAATAAGCTTCGCTATCATGGAGTCATAATGATGTGAAATATGATATCCAGTATAAATATGAGATTCCCATCGGATTCCCAATCCCCCAGGTACATGTAATTTCGTTATCTTTCCAGAACTTGGAGAGAAATTAATACTATCTTCTGCATTTATTCTACATTCTATAGAATGCCCAAAAATATGAATATCCTCTTGCTTGAGATCTAATGGTAAACCAAATGCTATTTTGATCTGAGCTTTCACTAGATCAAAATTTGTGATCATCTCAGTGATAGTATGTTCAACTTGAATTCTCGTATTCACTTCAATGAAATACATCGATTCGTTCTTATAAAGAAATTCGAAAGTACCGACTCCACAATAATTTAATTCAATACAAACTTGTACACAAAGTTTTCGAACTTTTCTTAACAGACTTTCTTTAATGTTTTTTACAGGTGCTTCTTCAATTATCTTTTGATTGCGACGTTGTATTGAACAATCTCTTTCAGACAGACAGATTACATTTCCTTTTCCATCCGATATTACTTGAACTTCGATATGACGTGGATTATTTAAAAATTTTTCCATATATACTTCATCATTTTGAAACAATATTTTCGATTCCTTTTTAGTTAAAAGAATCTTTTTCTGCAACTCATTTTCATCTTGAACAACATTAATTGCTAATCCCCCTCCTCCTAAGGAGGGTTTAATTACAATAGGATATCCTATCCTCTCAGCAATTTTCTTATTATTCTGAAAATTTTCATCAAGTCGATAACTAAAATCTGATAAACATGGCATCCCAATTTTTTTCATAATTCCAATCGCGGATATTTTATTTCCAATTTTCTTTATTATCTTCGAACTAGGACCTATGAATACAAAACCCGATTTTTCAACTTTTTCTGCAAAGTCTGCATTTTCTGATAAAAATCCATACCCTGGATGGATTGCATCTGCATTTGTTACTTCTGCGGCAGAAATAATTGAAGGAATATTGAAATAACTTTCCGAAGCTTTCGAAGGTCCAATACAAATGGATTCATCTGCTAATAAAACATGTTTCGATTTCCTATCTATTACAGAATGTAACGCTACAGTTTTGATTTTTAATTCTTTACAAGCTCTCAAAACTCTTAAAGCAATCTCTCCTCTATTTGCTATGACAATCTTTTTAAACATTCTCTATATCTAATTTTAAAATCATTAATGGTGTATCAAACTCTACAACATCACCATCCTTCGTTAAGATCTCCTTAATTGTTCCAGATTGATTTGACTTAATTTGATTCATAATTTTCATTGATTCTATAATGCATAAAATATCTCCTTTCTTAATTTTTTGACCTACTCTGACAAGAGGATCTGAATCAATATGAAGGGATCTATAGAACGTACCTACAATCGGTGAACGAATAATGTGCTCTTTATGATCTCTTTTTAGAATATTATTTTGTTTTCTATTTTGAAGGGTTTTTCTTTCAATTTCTTCCTTCTCTTTTTCAATCTCTTTCAATCGTTTTATCTTCAGATCTTCAGTTTTAATTGACTCTTTTGTTCTTTTGATTTTTATTAGTTCTCCATTTTTGGAAATTTCAATTTCGGAAATACTAAACTTTTGAACCAATTCAATGATTTTTTCTATTTTTCGAATATCCATTATGTTTTTTCAAATTCTTCTATATAACTAACGAACCGTTTCTCGACAAAAAGTTAATAGATGCTTCTAATGCAAAGATATAACCTTGATCATAAAAACCACAGATTACTCCTTCTGCTATATCAGAAAGATAAGATATTTTTCTAAAATACTCCCTCGAGTATATGTTCGTAATGTGAATTTCGTAAAATGGAACTTTAGAAGCTAAAATGGCATCTCTTAAAGCAACACTTGTATGTGCAAAAGCTCCAGGATTAATCAAAATAAAATCAACCTTCTTATAAGAATTATGAATGAGATCAATGATTTCATGTTCTGCGTTAGATTGAAAGAAACTCAAAGACACTCCAAAATTCTCTGCTTTTTCCTTCATTTTTTTGATGATATCTTTTAAGCTAATTCCATGGTACAAACCAGTTTCTCTTCTTTCGAGCACATTCATATTAGGACCATTAATGAGTAGAATTTTAGCTTTGTAACGATTATGATTCGACTCTTTTTTCTTTGAAGTATTTAATTTTTTCTGAAGAAACATATGATTTATCCAATGTAAAAGTAGAAAATGAAAGAGAGGATAAGTAGATATCTTTCATATATCTTTTCATGTTGAAAAAAATCTGAATTTGTTCTTATCTTTTCTCTTCGAAAAATAAAAATACACAATTAATTTTTCTAAATTCTTATAAAAATTTCTTCATTTAAAATATAAACTTGATTCTATTATAAGAATTGGCATGGATTTCGACATTGAGTATTTTAGAAACGAAAGGTTTTGATAAAATTTCAATTAAAAACATCGAACATTTCAATAATTTTAAAAAAAACTAGATTACCAGTATAATTCAATTTTTATTAATAATAAACTTTCTTCATAGAAAGATATGAATCTTTTAAAAATTTATTTTGGTCCAATTAATGAATAAAAGTAATTGATTTAAGGATAAATTAATATACTGTTTTAATTCATCTGTCTATTTCTATTTTGATTAAAAATATACTGAATTAGAGAATAATAATTTTTATCTAATTTGTTAGTTCAACAATATTATTAATATCAATCAACTTAATATGTTTAAAAAAATTAGAGGAATCTTTTCGAATGATTTATCCATCGATTTAGGAACAGCAAACACTTTAATATACGTTAAAGGACAAGGAATAGTTTTAGATGAACCATCTGTAGTTGCTATTCGTCAAGATCGATCAGGATCTTACAAAAGCGTAGCAGCTGTAGGACGTTCTGCTAAACAAATGCTAGGAAGAACTCCTGGAAATATTGTTACTATCAGACCAATGAAAGATGGTGTGATTGCAGATTTTTATATTACAGAAAAGATGTTGCAATATTTTATAGATCAAGTACATAGTAATAGTTTCATTCGACCAAGTCCAAGAGTACTAATCTGTGTTCCATTTGGAGCAACTCAAGTGGAACGTAGAGCTATCAGAGAATCTGCTTTAAGCGCTGGAGCTAGAGAGGTATTTTTAATCGAAGAACCTATCTCAGCTGCTATTGGAGCTGGATTACCAGTTTCCGAAGCTACTGGATCTATGGTAATTGACATAGGAGGCGGTACTACTGAAGTAGCTGTAATATCATTAAATGGAGTGGTATATTCTTCTTCTGTTAGAATTGGAGGAGATAAACTTGATGAAGCCATTATCAATTATGTAAGAAGAAATTATGGATCTTTAATTGGAGAAGCTACAGCAGAGCGCATTAAACATTCTATTGGTTCTGCTTATCAATCAGAACCTTCTCAAGAAATTGAGGTAAGAGGGAGAAATTTAGCGGAGGGTGTTCCAAGAAGCTTTTTATTAACATCCCATGAAATATTAGAAGCGTTTCAAGAACCATTGAGTGGAATTGTAAGTGCGGTTATGTTAGCTTTGGAAAAAGCACCTCCGGAACTAGCTTCTGATATATCAGAAAAGGGTATGGTTTTGACTGGAGGAGGAGCACTTCTGAAAAACTTAGATAAATTATTAACGGAAGAGACAGGAATTCCAGCAATTATTGCAGAAGATCCATTGACTTGTGTCGCAAGGGGCGGTGGGAAAGCTTTGGAGATGATAGATAATTATTTGGGAGACTTTTTGAGTGACGAATAGTTTATTTTCGATAAAAATATAAAAAATCTTTTAGAAATTTTGTAAAATTATATGAGAAAGAGATATTTTCAGAAACGCAATTCTTTTTTGTTTCCCCTTTTTATAGCATTGTTTTCTATTCTTCTTGTTTATGTTCAGGATATTTATTCAAAAAAATTTTCTAACGAATTTTTTCAGGAAATAAGGGGATTATTTGATGATGTAATCAGTCCTTTCTATAATACAGTTAAAAATACCAAGATGTTTTTTAAATCAACATATGATTTGATAATTGAAAAAAAGAATTTAATCCATGAAAATAGAACTTTAAAAAAAAAGTTCTTATTAAGTCAAGTGGAAATTTTATCTTCTCGATTTCTTAGAAAAGAAAATGATAAATTAAGAGGTTTACTACGTATATCTAGTCTTTCAAATAGATATCAGACAACAGTTGCTAAAGTCATATTGAACATTAGAACTCCTCAAATTAATCAAATCGTCTTTGATAAGGGAGAAAACGATGGTATCAAAATTGGTCAGATAGTCTTGGAAGAAAACGGAGTGGTAGGACAAGTTGTCTCCGTTGGAAAGTGGTTTAGTAGAGCTTCGTCAATTTATGATTTTTCAAACGCTATACCAGTTATTTGCGAAAGAAACGGAATACGTATGGTAGTTCTTGGAAATGGATACAATAACGATTTAAAGCTAGACTATTTTTCGGAAAATTACGAAGATTTTCGTCCAGGAGATATTCTGGTAACCTCTGGATTAGGAGGAAAATTTCCAAAAGGCTATCCAGTGGCCATTACTTCATTTTTTAAATATAATCAATTTCTTTCTAAAGTAGAATACTTTGCAAAACCTATAATTAATTTAAAAAAAATAGATTTTATTGTCATTAAATAGATTTTAATCCTGAAACGGAGATTGAAAAAGTCAGATGAACTTTTTTTTTAAAAAAAAATATTTAATTTTATTTTTAATTTCATTGTTTTTTGAAACTTATTTAATTGAAAATCACAGATTTTTTCTTTATTTTAAGCCTACCTAATCGCGTTATCTATCTTTCTCGAATGGAACGATCTTAAGATCGATCTCAATTCTTTTATATGGAGAAATTTTCTTCTTGGATTATTAAGCGATTTAGTTCAAGGAACTACTATCGGATCTCATTTTTTTTTTATAATAGTCTAATTTTTACTATTCCAAATGGATTTTTTAGAAACAGAAAAAACAAAATGATCAAAAAGATCCTAATTTGGTTCTGTAAACTTATTTTTTTATTTTCTACTATGTATTTGATTGAAAGAACTTTTATTTTCCTAAAAAGTTTTCGCTTAGAATCCTAATTTTGCATACTGATTTCTATAAGATTTTCTGTCTATTTCAGAAATGAATTGAGAGACGTATTTAATTGATATATAAAGAAAATACATTTTTAATTTTTAAAAATCCATTTTGAATACAAAACATCCGTTTTTAAATCAAAATCGATTTTTAACCTTTTAGAACTAAAATAGACTTCAGCTATAAATTCTTTTATTTACGTCTCAAAAAAAATAATTTCTCAAAAAGACATGGACGTTATTGAAATGCTGTTGAACGAATTTTCATATATTTAACTTTTTTCAATCGTATCCAGAGAAATTGTCTTATTTTTTTCAAAAAATAATTTTTTAGAAAAAAGAATAATATCGCAGACTTCTCTAACTGCTCCATTTCCTCCAAATTTTTCAGTAATATAATCTGATTTCTGCAGTACTTTGGGATGAGAGTTCGGAACTGCCACAGAAAATCCTACTTTTGACATCACAGGAAGATCTATAATATCATCTCCAATGTAGGTCACTTCTTCGGATACGATTTGTAATTTATTCAATAAATCAAAATATGCTTCTTCTTTTTCATAACAACCTTGATAAAGATGCCTAATTCCAAGAAAACGAGAACGGTTTTCTAAAGTTTTAGAAACACCTCCGCTAATAATTGCAACTTCTATACCTATTTTTTTTATACATCGAATTCCATACCCATCCTGAACATTAAAAGTTTTGATTTCTTCCCCGCTATTTCCGATATAAATTAGCCCGTTAGTCATTACTCCGTCACAATCACAGATAAGTAGTTTGGTTTTACTTACTTTTTTAAACATTTTAAAATTTTTCAATAAATTGTACATGTCTAGTCAAGCATTTCTAAAAATATTATCTATGACTCTAAAGAAATATTATTATCTTTAGATCTGTATGATTTTATCGAATGATTTCATTGATTGAATTTTCTAAATTCAAAATTTTTTTGAAAAGTTTTCTTTAAAAATTTAATTTTTAAATTATATATTTTACATTTTTATATCTAAAAAAAATTGATAAAAATATTCTTTACTGTCAGAAATTTTAAGCAACTACCTTATACATTACAAGTTATGTTCGAATATTTTTAAAAAGTTATGTATATCATTTTTGAAAAGTTAATATACAAAAGTATAATTTTGACACAAAAATTTTTTTGAAAAATTTTAAAAAATTTAGAAAAAATGATTTATATCGATTTTTTTCTAAGTAATATTCAGTTAGTTGAAATAAAATAAGTTACATTTTTTAGAACATAAAAAACATACATATAATACAGTTCATACATTCTTAAATGAATATCAATTCTCTATCGAATTATAAAATTGAAACTCGATTTATATTTTGTTCAATTTTCTGAAATAATTTGATTATTTCATCAATATGCAGTATATTTTATGAGAAAATGGTACATTTTACATATATCTAGTTAATCTTGATTTGGAATGATTTAATCATTCTTCAGATATGTTTCGTATATAACGAATTTGGTTAGAATTTATTCACATCGTTTAAATAAGAATTCAATACCTTTAATACCTTTTGATTTACATTATTTTCTTTATTCTCAATTTTATTGTTATGGATGTAAAAAAAATTCAGGAAATACTGAACGATGCATTGAAACCCCAAATGGTTTTTGTAACAGGAAATCAGAGTTATTTCAAAATTTTCATAGTAGATGATATTTTTAAGAAAATGAATTCCGTACAGAGACAAAGGAGAGTATATGAAGTGTTAACAAAATATATCAAAGATGGATCTATTCATGCACTTTCAATCTATACATATTCAGTAAATGAGTGGAAAGAAATTGAAAAAAAAGAATAAATAATCTGATTTCTTTTTCATTTTTTATGTATTTCTTTGAATTTAAGAAAAATTAAGACCTTTCGAAAGTGAATACATTTCAATTAAATGGACCTACAAAATTAACTGGGAAAGTTTTTATTTCTGGTTCTAAAAATTCGGCTCTACCTATATTGTTTGCTTCTCTCTTATCCGATAATTCTGTCATCTTATACAATATTCCAAAAATAAATGATGTAAATATTGCAATAAAAATACTCAATCATATTGGAGTCAAAGTTTCGCAAAGAGAAAGACATATTTTCATTGATACTGATAACATGAACAATTTTAGTGTTCCTTATGAGCTATCAAAAAGCATTAGAGCGTCTATCTTAATTTTAGCTCCTCTTATTTCTCGATTTGGTAGAGGAAACATTTTTTTTCCGGGAGGATGCCATATTGGAGAAAGGCCCATTGATCTTCATATTGAAGGATTGAAAAGAATGGGAATAAATATTGAGATAAAAAAGAAAAAATTAACTGCATATATCAAAAAAAAACTAATTGGAACTGAAATATTTATTAATAAAGTCAGTGTAGGTGCAACAATTTCTATTCTGATGGCCGCAACTAAAGCTAAGGGTAGAACTATTATCAAAAATGCAGCTTGTGAACCAGAAATAGTCGACATTTCCAATTTTCTCAATTTAATGGGAGCTAAAATAAAAGGGGCAGGAACAAAAGAAATCAGAATAGAAGGAGTAAAAATATTAAAAGGGGGGGAATACAAGATTTTGCCAGATCGTATTGAAACAGGTACTTTTTTAATTGCAGCGGCTATTTCAAAAGGATCCATAGTTTGCAAAAAAACTGACCCAACTCTTCTTAAAGACGTACTTTTTAAGCTTCGTCAAACTGGTTTGGATGTTCAGGAAGGAAAGAATTGGATCAAATTAGATACTCATGAAAAAAGACCAAAAGCAATAAGTTTTAAAACAGAACCATATCCTGGTTTTCCGACAGATATGCAGTCTCAATTCACTTTATTAAATTCAATAGCTTCTGGAAGAAGTGTGGTTACAGAAACAATTTTCAAAAATCGTTTTATGTTTATTCCAGACTTGATTCGAATGGGGGCTAAAATATGTAGAAAAGGAAATCAAATATTCTGCAAAGGAGTAAAGAGACTCGTTGGAAAAAGAGTATTTGCTCAAGACCTTCGTGGAGCAGCCAGTTTAGTTTTAGCTGGATGCATAGCAGATGGGAAAACGACCGTTCATAATGTTTTGCATATTGATAGAGGATACGAAAATATGGAAAAAAAATTGAGATCTCTGGGAGCTATCATAAAAAAAAGGTCTTTTTTCGAAAAATAAGTTTAAAACGAATCTCATCTTTAAAAATTCAAATTTTAAGAAAATCTTTTATTGTGTTGAAGTTATGAAAGAAACTAGTTTATGTGTTTTCGAAATAATAGATATATACTTTGGTCTCCCCTGATTATATTGAAAGCCAAAACAGTTGGATTTTTTTCTATAATTCTTCGAAATTCAAAGATGTCCTTAACTCTATTTTCGTTTAGATTGATAATTAAATCGTTCTTTTTCAGTCCAATAGATTGCGCAGAAGAATTGGGTAAGACATTTTCTACTCTTACTCCTCGGATCTGTTTTATCGTTCCATTGCTAAATGTTGCTCCTAATACGGATATTGTGATCTTCTTAAGATCGACATGACTTGAATTATCACGTTCTAATATAACTGTAACATCCACTACTTTTTTCTTTCGAAGCAATCCTATCTTAATCAATTTTCCGATTTCCATAATGCTAACTTTGGCACGTAATTCAGCAAAACTATTTATCTTCTTTCCATCCATGTTGACGATGACATCTCCTGGTTGAATACCAGCTTTGTGAGCAGGTGAATATGGTATTACTTCATTAACAAATGCACCTTTTTGAACATCAATATTTAAAGCTTTTGCTACATCTGAAGTAAGTTCTGTTCCTTTAATCCCTAAAACGCCTCTTCTAACTTCTCCATTTCTTATAATTTGATTACTCAAAGATTTTGCCATATTTGACGGAATCGCAAATCCTATTCCAATATTTCCTCCTCCTGGAGCTAAAATAGCTGTATTAATTCCAATTAATTCCCCTCTTAAGTTAACTAATGCCCCTCCAGAATTTCCTCTATTGATTGATGCATCTGTTTGAATGAAATTCTCTATTCCTTCTACGTTCAATCCACTTCTTCCTAATGCGGAGACAATTCCAGATGTTGCTGTTTGTCCTAATCCAAATGGATTACCGACTGCAACAACGAAATCTCCAACTTTAATCTTATCAGAATCTGCAATTTTAATAGCTTTTAAGTGAATTTTTTTAAAAATATTCGAGTTTAGATTTTTGATTTGTAACAGTGCGACATCTGTTAGAGAATCTTTACCAATTAGTTGAGCACTAACTTCTGCACCTTCATTCAGTTGAATCTGTATATCTTGTGCATTATCTACGACATGATTATTTGTTAATACATATCCTTTTTCTGCATCAATTATTACACCAGACCCAATTCCTTCGAAAGGACGTATGCTCTTTTGTTGAGAAGGAAAGTTTGGACCAAAGAAAAACTTAAATTCTTCTGGGATTTGTTGATTATGTATTTTTGTTCCAGATACATGAATGCTAACAACTGTCGGAAGAACTCTTTCTAGCATAGGAGCTAAACTTGGTATGACTTGATGGCTAGATTTAAAACAAATATTGTTAATTGCTTGTAACTCAGAAAAAATCGAGATGATTGATACAATAATTAAAAATTGCACAATATTTTTTTTTGTTTTTTTTATATAACTTTTATCTTTTTCATAAAGTACTTTTTTAGAAACAATCAAATTAAGAAAAGATTTCATACTTTTATTTTGTATCTTTTTTTTAATGTTAAGAAAGAAAGAGAACTTACATATTTAAATATTTTTATCTTTTGATAAAGATTTTAGTAATGAATTTTTTGTTCTTTTATATGTTTTATATCAAGTATTCATAATTGGTTTTATTAAATAAAATAAAAATATCTAAATAATCGAATAATTTTTTCAAATCAAATATTTTAATATGAAAATACAATCCTCCTTTTTAAGGAAACTTATTTTTAATATTTTTTCAGATTTAAGAATTCTTTAGTAAAGAAATTATTTAAGTTCGACTATAAGGAAACATTTTTTAAAAAAAGTAGTCCTTCAAAACATATTTATTTCCAAATATATAGTATATGATCGAATCTAAAAATTTTTCAGTAATTTTTAAATTTTTTCTAAAAAAACTAAGTTTATTTCTATAACATTTAAAATATATGATATAATCGGAATTTTAGGAATCTTTGATAAAATTGTATAGAGAGGATATTGATTTTCTTCCATTGATATACCATAAACCATGCAGAAAATAAGAAATCAAAATATCAAATTAAGAAAAGATCTATATGATTCTTGATCTTTTTCGAATTGTTTCGTAAGTAAATACGTTCTATACTTTCATTTAAAATCTAAAAAACAATCCGATAACATGATAAAGAGAAATTGGTACATTTTTGATGTAAATGGAAAAATTTTAGGAAGAATCGCAAGTTGTATCACACGTTATCTAATTGGAAAACATAAATCAGACTATGCTCCTTATTTGGATATTGGAGATTATGTGATTGTAATCAACGCAAGCAAAATTTTAGTAACAGGGAATAAAAAGATCTCGAAAAAATATTATCGTCATACAGGATATATTGGTGGGATAAAAGAAATTACATTCCGAGATTTGATTGATCGATATCCAGAAAGAGTGATAAAACATGCAGTTAAGGGAATGCTTCCAAAGAATAAATTGGGAAAAAGGATGTACTTAAGGATGAAGGTATATTCAGGATCGAACCACAGACATCAAGTTAATAAACCGAAAGCAATAATCACTGAATAAATTATATGAATCAAAAGAGTTTTGTTTTTTATGGAACAGGAAGGAGAAAATCATCTTCTGCTAGGGTATTTCTTAAGAAAGGAATCGGAAAGATCTTTATAAATAGGAAAAATTTTTTAGAATATTTCAGTAAAGACTCCGAAAGGGAAACTATTCAACAACCATTAAAAGAATTAAACATTTCCAAAGAAATGGACTTATATATTACTGTGAAAGGAGGAGGAGGTTCTGGTCAATCTCACGCAATTAGACATGGAATATCCAGAGCTTTGCTAAAATATGAAAGCAGTTTTTTAAAAAAGTTGAAGAAACTTGGTTTCATTACTAGAGATTCTAGAAAAGTAGAGAGAAAAAAAGTAGGTCTTAGAAAATCACGTAAAAAACCGCAATATTCTAAAAGATAATGAGTAAATGAAATGAAAATGAGTTTATTTCATTTACGGAGTCTTTAATACGAAGAATTTTTTATAAATTTTTGATATTGACATGTTCGTTTTCATGTGAGTTATGAATAGTAAATAGATTTTGATCAATTGATCTAAAAAAATTATTTTTCGGACCAACAATAAGTTTTATCAATTTTTTAAGATATTTTTTTGAATTTTGTACCATTACTTTTTAAATTAACTTAATTAAAGAATGCATTAAACAATGTAAGAATGGAAGATTAAAAATATAATTGAGAGAAATTACTTAATTTTACTTTTAGGTCATTGATCAAGTTTTGAAAAATTTTTATTATTAATTTGATGAACAACTTATTCTTCTAAAAATTTTAAATTTTTGATTTTTAAAATTCATTTATGAAAATATTTGGCATATATAAATTTTTGATCAGAGAGTTTTGATTTGTAAGAACATAAAACAGAAAAGTATAATACTTTTGTTTGATGATCTTTTTCAATAAAATTTTAAATTTTGGATAAATGTGTTTTGAATTTAAACAATTCTATCTCTTTTAAAAATATAAATTTTTACTGATTTAAATCAGAAAATAGTTGAGAAATAAAAAAATTAGAAACTTCAACAATTCATTAGATATCTAATTTATTAATCAGATCCTTACTTCCAACTATGACAAACTTATATATCGTTCCTACTCCGATAGGAAATTTAAAAGATATTACCTTAAGAGCGCTCAATACTTTGAAAGAAGTTGATCTGATTGCAGCTGAAAATATACATCGTACTTCATTAATTCTTAATCATTATCGTATTTTCAAAAAAATAATTTCATTTAATAGAAAAAATGAAGAACGTAAAATTGAAGAATTGATATCAATTCTTATGAGAGGAAAAAAAGTAGCAATAGTTTCTAATTCCGGAACCCCACTGATCAGCGATCCTGGATTTCATCTAGTTAAAAAATGTATTGAAAGACATATAAAAGTTATTCCGTTACCAGGACCTTGTTCAATGATAACTGCCTTATCTGCGTCTGGAATTTCTACCAATCAATTTTGTTATGAGGGATTTTTACCAAGAAAAAATCTCTCTAAAAGAAAAAGATTAAAAAAAATAGAAGAAGAATACAGAACCTTAATATTTTTTGAATCTCCAAAAAGAATTCTAAACACATTGGAATGCATCTCAGACATTTTTGGGAGTTCAAGAGAAGTAGTTTTGGCAAAAGAAATAACAAAAATTTGGGAAACATTCTATAAAGGAAATGCAAAAAAACTAATAAAATTGATTAAACTAGGTGAAATTAAACGAAAAGGAGAGATTGTATTAATTGTAGAAGGGTATACACCTTCTAAAAAAAATGAACATGGATCAATTAATCTAAATGCAAAGAAACTACTCAATCTTCTTTTAAAACATTTGCCTTTAAGAGATGCAATTAAAATTGTTGGAAAATCATATAACTTAAGAAATAACTATTTGTATAATCTTTTTATCACGAATCGTTATATTTTTGAACACGAGTGTAGCTTGTCTGATCGAAAAATATATGAAAGAGTTAATTAGACAATCGCTGTTTTAATAAAAAACGTTTTTAAAATAGAGGAAAGTCCAGGCTCCTTTGGACAGGGTGCCAGAAAGATATCAATTGATCTGGGAAGCGTGAGCTTACGAAAAGTGCATCAGAAAAAAAACCGCCGTTTTTCGGTAAGGGTGAAAAGGAGTGGTAATAGCACACCGCATGAAACGGTAACGTTTCATGGCATTGTAAACTTCCACCTGGAGCAAGGCTAAATAAGGTTAATGCGTCCTCATTATAAACCTGGGTAAGCCGCTAAAAATCGAATATAAAAAAATCGATAGATGAATGATTGTCCTAGACAGAACCTGGCTTATAGGTTAACTCTGTACAAAAAACAGAAGGAAAGCTACACTTCTTTCGTTGATTTTTACAAAATTTAAAACATTGAGAATGAGATAAAATCTAAAGACTCACTTAATTTTCTTTATAAATCAAAAAATCCTCAAATATCTGTCACAGTCTCATTTGCTATAATTCTTTTCATTTGTCGTAAATCGTATAAGGTTAAAAATGAAATGGAATTGATCAAAAATATTTTCGCTTGCATTTGGTATCAAGATTATAATGATATGATAAACTCTTCTTCAGAGTTAACCATCTATCTTGTATTGTTCTTCGTCTTACTTCTTGAAAATGGATTGTTTTTTGCTTCTTTTTTACCAGGAGACAGTTTATTAATACTTACAGGAATATTAGTTGCAAGAAATAAGATTGATTTTTTAAATACTATCGTGATACTAACTACTGGAACAAGTTTAGGATCTTGGATAGGTTATCTTCAAGGAAGATGGCTTAGAAGGAGGAAAAATTTAAAAATCAATGCATTTTTTTCTGAAAAATATCAAAAGAAAGCTCATCTTCTTCTAGAAAGTTACGGATTATTCGCTTTATTTTTCGGTAGATTTTTAGCTTTTGTTAGAACTATTCTTCCAATGATAACTGGATTCTTGGGATTCTCACATAGGAAATTCCAAATATTCAATTGGATAAGCGGTACAATTTGGACTATCGTACTCATGAGTATCGGATATATTTTGAGTATTAGTAACATGTTTCAACGTCATGAAAACAAAATCATGAAGATACTCATCTTCGCTCCACTTTCTTTGTTTTTATTTGGGTTTTTATTCTTTTTGTTTTCTTTTCTAAAAAAGAAATATTTAAAAAAGATAAACTGAAAATGAACTAACTATAGAAGATTGGATTTAAAGGTATATTGATTAGGTATCCTTCAAAAGAATCGTGTTCTTATAAATCTCTATAAAATTCGAGTTACATAGAGTTCTTTAATTAAATATAATTCGAATATCTCTAAGGAGACGTTAAATTTAAATAGAAACCAGAAACCTTGATGGATGATGTTTTCGTAAATTTTCTAGTATATCAACTTTATATTTCTGAAAAAATTTTTTTTGATCAATTTTAATCATCTAGGTCGACACCAACGATTTTCTCAATGATTTGATTGAACTTTAGATAAAAATACAAATGAAAATTTCTTAACAGATTTGAATTTAAATACAAAAGGTTTATCAAACGTTTTTCTTGAATATATTATGAGTAATTTAAAAAATAAAAACATTTTGGTAGGTATAAGTGGAGGAATTGCAGCATATAAAGTTCCGGATTTAGTTCGTAGGTTGCGTAAGAAAGGTGCAGAAGTAAGAATTATCATGACGGAGTTGGCAAAATCTTTTGTAACTCCATTAGTCTTACAAGCAATTTCTGGATATCCAGTTCTACAAAATCAGAATGGAATAATAATTGATCGGAATCAGAAAGAATCTTTTATACAACATATCGATCTTGGAAAATGGGCAGATCTAATTTTATTAGTTCCAGCTACCGCCGATTTATTAGCTAGAATAAACATTGGTATGGCAAATGATTTATTAACAGCCACTTGTCTAGCTTCTTGTAAAAGAATAGCGGTTGTTCCTTCTATGAATACGCAAATGTATCAGGCTAGTACTACACAAAAAAATATTAATGAACTTAGAAAGAGAGGTATTCTGATTTGGGGACCAAATGACGGAGAACAAATCTGTGGAGAATATGGATTTGGAAGAATGCTGGAACCGATTCAAATTATAAACTTAATTTCAAATTTATTTCAATATGATCAAGATATGAAAGGAATTCGAGTTGCAATCACTGCTGGTCCAACTCAAGAAAAATTCGATTCGATAAGATTTTTGAGCAATTATAGTTCTGGAAAGATGGGCTTTGCAATTGCTCAAGCCGCTTCTGAAAGAGGGGCAAAAGTCACACTTATTTCTGGACCTGTTCATTTAGAAACTCCTCCTTGCGTCAAAAGAATCGATGTAATAAATTCTCTTGAAATGTATGAAGAAGTAAAAAAAATTGTCGAAAATCAGGATATCTTTATAGGATGTGCAGCTGTTTCTGATTATAAACCTGAACGTCAGTATTTAGAAGAGAAATTCAAAAGTAACTTGAAAAAGATCAAATTAACTTTAGTAAAAAACATTGATATCATAAGAAGTGTAGGTAAGATGATAAAAAACCGTCCTTATACTGTTGGATTTGCAGCGGAGATCAATTCCGAAGATCTTATATCCAATGCTCATGTAAAGAAAATAAATAAAAATCTAGATTTAATATGTGCAAACAATATTTCTTTGAAAAATCATGGATTTCATACGGAAGGAAACTCTCTATATTTGATTTGGTCAAAAGAAAGAGTTGACTTCTTACCCTATGATCTTAAAATTAGAATTAGTCATCAGTTGCTTAGTAAAGTTTTGCTTGATTATGAAAAAAAAAATAGACGTTAAAATACTTCGAAAATTCAATCAAAAAGAATTATTGATTCCCAAATATGCTACTTCAGGATCAGCAGGATTAGATGTAAGAGTTCTTTTAGAAGAACCAGTTAATTTACATCCTAAACAATCCGAATTATTGCCAACTGGAATTGCAATACATATTAACGATAAAGAGACGGCTGCTATTATCTTACCAAGATCGGGTTTGTCTCATAAATTCGGNATAACTTTGAACAATTCTATAGGTTTGATAGATTCAGATTATCAAGGAGAAATCATGATCTCTGTTTTAAACAACGGAAAAAAAGACTTTTTAATTCGATCGGGATATAGAATTGCACAGATTGTCTTTTTTCCTATTGTAAAAGTAGATTTTAGATTAGTGAGTTCTTTTTCGGAGGTTTCCGGAAGAAACGAAGGAGGATTTGGTCACTCTGGAATATAGAAATAACTGTTCTTTTCAGAGTTATTCATTTTTTTGATTTTTTAAAGAGTAAAGATTCTACATTCGATAGAATAAAGTTATTTTTGAATTTGTATTAATTTCGTTTTTTATCAACATTTTTTGTTTTTTCTTAAATTTTAAATCAAAATAAAATAATCATATTTTCTCCAAAAAACTTTTCATTTTAAATAAAGTGTATTTATTTTCACGAGAATTGTTATCTTGAAAAAAATCAAGAATCTTGATGAAATAAATCGTTGGATTCAATTGAATGTTATACCAATCCTTTTCAGAAATCTCATTTTCATACGTTTATTCTTTTTTCTTTGAGCAGAAATGGTTTGTAATCTATTTTAAAAACATTAAAAAAAGATGAAATTTAATTATTTAAATATCCATTTTGGTTCTGGAGGAATTGAATGTTAGGAATGACTGCTTACGCAAAAAAAAATGCTAAAAATCAATTCGGAAATTTCACTTTAGAAATTTTTTCATTAAATCATAAAAATTTAGAAATCTCCATAAAATTACCTGAAGAAATACAAAATATGGAATTCTTTATAGAAAAATTTATTCGAAGAAAGATAGATCGAGGAAAATTAAGATTCATATTAAAGTTTGAGCCAAGCAAATATTTTGATCAGATCGATGATCGGTTGTTCATAGATAAACGTTTAGTTTTCAGAATTTCTAAATTCTTAAATTGGATTGAAAATAAAATTAAGATTGACTCAAGTTGTTCGATGGATCTCCTAAAATGGCCGGGAGTGATTCGTAAACGTCAAGATAATGATTATCTAAACGGAATGATGATCTTTAACGCCTTTTTATCTTTTAACTTATCTGAATTAATAGATGATCTCATACTATATAAAAGAAAGGAAGGAAACAAAGTAAAAAAAGTTATCCAAAATAAACTGGAAAATTTAGAAGAGAAAATTCGAAAAATACGTTCTCTCATACCTGAATCTGAAATTATGAGCGAAAAAAGATTGAGAGAGAGATTAGATTATTTTAACAGAAAAATTGAAATAGATTTTCTGAAAAAAGATATTCTAACCATTCTTCGTCAATCAGATATCTCTGAAGAAATAGATAGAATTAATTTTCATATTCAATTGTCTAAAGACTTAATACAAAAAGATTATCCGATTGGAAAAAGGATAAATTTCATATTTCAAGAGATTAATAGAGAATCAAATACGATTTCCTCTAAATCAAATCACATTGATATTATCAATTTAGCAATTGAAATAAAAGTATTGGTTGAACAAGCGAAGGAACATGTTCAAAACATCGAATAATTTTATAAATATGTCATTTTTTTAGGATTGAAGTTTTATCAATAGGATTGATATCCGGAAATTACAGCTTTTTTAAATAAATTCGTATTTTCTTTACTTATTTAGATTCATTCTTATGAGTTCAAAACGATTCAAAAATGGTTGAATACATCTATCTTTACATGATTTACAAATCCTGTCAAAGTTATCATATAATACATTTTTAGCTCTAATTAGTCCGTTTTTCTCATTATATATGTATGATTGGGGTTCCCATGATGAATCGAGGAAAAATAAAAAGAATAGGAATTTTAACAAGTGGAGGAGATGCGCCTGGAATGAACGCTGCGATTCGAAGCGTAGTTAAGATGAGTATCTCTCAAGGTTTAGAAATATATGGAATTCATGATGGTTACATGGGTCTTTATGAGAATAGGATTGAAAAGTTAAATAATGGATTAGTTTCAGATATTATTAGTAAAGGAGGAACATTTTTAGGATCAGCTCGATTTCCTGAATTTAAAAGAAGCGAAGAAATCCGAAATCAAGCAGTAAATAACATGAAAAAAAATGGAATAGATGCTTTGATTGTTATAGGAGGAGATGGATCATATAGAGGTGCAAAAAAAATCATTGATTATGGTTTTCCTTGCATTGGAATTCCTGGAACCATCGATAATGATGTTGCTGGAACCGATTATACTATAGGATATTTCACTGCTCTTAATACTATAGTAGAAGCCATAGATCGACTAAGAGATACTTCTACTTCACATAAAAGAATATCTATCGTTGAAATAATGGGACGATATTGCGGAGATCTCACTTTATCTGCAACCATTGCTGGAGGTTGCGAGTTTGTAGTTTTGCCAGAAATTCCATTCGATAAAAAAAAACTATTAGAAGAAATCAAATATGGTCTTTTAAAAGGAGGAGGAAGACATGCAATTGTTGCAATTACGGAATATATATACGACGTAAATAAATTGGCCAAACATATCGAAAAAGAAACTGGTCATGAAACAAGAGCTACGATACTCGGGCATGTTCAAAGAGGAGGAAAACCAGTAGCATGTGATCGAGTTCTTGCATCTAGAATGGGAGCATATTCTGTGGAACTTCTTTTGAAGGGATATGGAAGTCATTGCATTGGTATTCGAAATGATCAATTAATCTATCAGGAAATTTCTGAAGCATTAGAAGGAACGAAAAAAAGATTCAAATACGATTGGTTGAAAATTATTAAGATGTTAAACTGGTCAGAAAACTCGTATCGATAATGAGATGCAAAAAAAACTTTCTTGGAAAACCGTTGGATTTGGCAAACAGAATATCGTTTTGATTCATGGATTTGGTTTCAATTCTGAAGTATGGAAAAATACTATTCATCAAGAAGATAGAAATTTTCGATTTCATCTTATCGATCTTCCTGGCCATGGATGTAATCATCAGGTATTGATTGAATCTGTAGATCAAGTTATTGAAAAAATATGGGAAAATTCTCCAAAAAGAGCCATTTGGCTAGGATGGTCTTTAGGAGGATTGATTGCCTCTGAAATTGCATTAAGATATAAAGATCAAGTTCGAGCTTTGATCACAGTTTCTTCTTCTCTGTATTTTATTCAAGAAAAAAAAGATCATCTACTTTGGCCCGGAATAACAGAGAAATCCTTAAAAAATTTTAAAAACCAATTGAGCGAGAATTTTGAAGAAACAATTCGTCGATTTTTGTTCATTCAAAATCTCGGTTCGAATCTTTTAAAAAAAGATTTAAAAAGTTTGAAAAATTCTATTTTGAGTTATCCTAGACCAAATTTAGAATCTCTCTCTTTTTGGCTAAATGTTTTAAGAAAAATCGATCTTAGAAAAGTTATGTCAAAATTTAAAAAACCTTTTTTACGAATTTACGGAGAATTCGATCAGATAGTTCCAAAATCAGTGATACCTTTAATAAATTTTCTTATTCCAAATTCTCAATCTGTTTTAATCAAAGGATCATCTCATGCTCCGTTTATATCTCATTCAGAGATCTTCAACAAAATAATCTTCTATTTTTATAGAAATCATCGATAAAGTGAAAAACTCTAAAAACATTTCTTAATTTTTAAAATTTTACAATCTCTTCTTTGAACTTGAACCAATTAAATCATCTTTTTTGGGTCAATCCAATCCAAAAATTCTTCTTCTGTAAGATATCCTAATTTTTGATTTGCTTCGAATAAGGTGATATCCTCCTCATAAGCCTTCTTTACTATTTTAGCAGATCGGTCATATCCAATTTTTTCATTTAAAATGGTAGCTAACATCAAAGACTTTTTCAAAAATTCATTTATTCTTTTGTAATTTGGTTGAATTCCGGAAGCGCAATATTTATCAAAATTTGATATACCTTCGGACAATATCCGAATAGATTGCAAGAAATTATTTATGATCATCGGACGAAATGTGTTCAGTTCTAAAATTCCTAAAGATCCTCCAAAATTAATTGATACATCGTTTCCTAGAACTTGAGCACATATCATGTTCATCACTTCACATTGAGTAGGATTCATCTTTCCAGGCATGATGGAGCTTCCTATTTCATGATTCGGAATGAAAATTTCCCCTATTCCACATCTTGGACCGGAAGCAAGAATCTTAATATCATTAGTTATTTTCATCATAGATATTGCTAAACATTTCAAAATACTATGAACGCTAATTATCGCTCTACATGTCGATATCGATTCGAACTTATTTATAGAGACGAAAAAATCTGTATTCAAAGAATTAGAAATCTGATTTACCATCATCTTATCGAAATTAGGAAAAGAATTGATTCCAGTTCCGACTGCAGTTCCTCCGATTGGAAGTTCGAGTAAATCTGGAATAATTTTCTTCAAATCTTTCAGATGACTGGATAAAGAAGTCGACCAAGCTGATATCTCTTGTCCTAAAGTTATGGGAACTGCATCTTGAAGATGAGTACGTCCTACCTTGATAACTTTATAGAAATCTTTCGATTTCTTTTTGAAGGTATTTTTTAAGATTTCTATCGAATTCAATAAATTTTTTTTAATAGATAAGAAAGATGCAATATGCATAGCACTTAAGAATACATCATTGGAACTTTGTCCTCTATTCACATGATCAATCGGATGAACTAATTGTATAAAACAAGATCGATCTTTCGATAACAAGATTTGATTAGCTCGATCAGCTATCACTTGGTTTACATTCATGTTAGTTTGAGTTCCGGAACCCATTTGCCAGACCGTTAAAGAAAATTTTTCTTCATGCTTTCCTGAAATAATTTCTTCTGCAGCTTCAACAATTGCTAAAGATTTCTTTCGGTCTAAAATTTTAAAAGAATAATTAACCTGAGCCGCAACTTTTTTAATTAATGCTATCGAACGAATTAAAATGCTCGGAATTTTCTCGAAATAAATAGAATTTTCTGAACGATCTTTCAAGATCATTTCAGATTCTTCATGATTTTTAGAAAAATTTTTTTTTGAACTTAATGACATTGTATCTATTTTTAAAACTTAAAATTTATATGAATAATCAATTCAATCCAAATACTTTTATTTCAAGAAAAAAAAATCTTCCATTTTTTTCATGAGAAATTCTCTATTTTCTTTTGAAGAAACATCTATATTTTTTTCATTAATTAAGATAGTTTGCTGAACTATCCAAAAGTTCCAAGCTTCTTTTGAGATTTCGTAGAAAATGCGTTTTCCTAGTTTTCCTGGAAATGGCTGACTCTCTAATTGAGGCATCTTCTTTTTAAAAAATTTACAATATATAAGTTTCATATTTCAAAATGAAAACGAATGAACATTTCAGAAAGATTTTTTTGAATTTGAAAAATTGATGATTTCCTTCATTAAGGAATATATCGGTTTTGGAATGCCAATCTTCTGTTTACCACTCATATCATACCATATTCCATGTTTTTTTATGTGTTCTGAAAATTGATCATTTCTTTTTCTTATCGTAATTTTTGTCGGAAAAATTTTTAATTTGATGTGGCTAAAACTATGTAGAATAGGTTTCATTTTTATTATTTGATCTTTTGGATAAATAAGATCGAACTTTTTTAAAAACAATCTCAATTGATCTGTTGAATAAAATTCTGGAAAAATATATAATCCCCGCCAGATCCTCCCTTTTAAAACTTTCTTTAAGAAGAATCGATCTTTTTTTATCAATATTAATAGTTGAACTTCTTTTTCCTTTAAATAGCGATTTTTTCTATCATGAAAAATAGACGATTCTGGTTTTATCAATTTCATATTTCTGGAGAAACAATCCTTTTCCAGAGGACAATCTTGGCAGATAGGAGACTTCAATGGTAAACAAATTTCAGAACCTAAATCCATCATACCCTGATTGAATATTCTGGAATCAACTTTTGGAACTAAACGATCTACGATACTCCATAACTCTTTTTCAATTTGACTTTTAATACCTTTCAGTCCGAAGAATCGAATTAAAACTCTTCTTACATTTCCATCTAAAACAGGAAAAGATAGGTTTTCTGAAATAGATAAAATTGCTCCAGCAGTTGATCTTCCTATCCCAGGAAACGAAGAAATCGTTTGAAAATCTAACGGAAAAACTCCTTTGAAATCTTTAACAACTCTTCTTGCTGTTTCATATATATTTCTAGCTCTTGCATAATAACCTAATCCAGACCAGTAATATAAAATTTCGTCCATATTCGAATCGACTATTGATTGAACGTTTGGAAATCTTTTCACAAATCGATTATAGTAAGGAATCACAGTGGATACCCTAGTTTGTTGCAACATAATCTCAGATATCCATACGTTATAGATCGATCGATTTTGAGTCCATGGCAAAGATCTCCTTTTTGTGGAGAGGTACCATTGAACAACTCTTCTTGAAAAGATTTTTTCATTCTTATCGTTCATATCGTTCATTATAAATAAAAAATAACTCCCTACGACATTTGAACAACAAATAAAATTTTCTCTTATATTCTCTTCTACAAAATAAACTTGAGTTATCTAACTAATCTTCATAAAATCAATCGAAATTATAATGGAAACTAATTTTTAGTCGTAGACTTCTTTTGAATGAAAGAGGATTAAGAAGAATGAAAACTGACGATTTTTCTCAACAATACAACAGCTTCACAAGCAATACCCTTATCTTTTTTAAAAAATCCTAAATTTTCTGTAGTTGTCGATTTGATATTAACATCTCGAATAGAACAGGAGAGATCAGAAGATATATTTTTTTTCATCATATCGGTATAATTAATTATTTTTGGAAAATCTGTAACAATAGTTGTATCTATGTTTCCGATCTTATATTTCTTTTCGATTTTTTTCCAAATCTTTCGAAGAAGAATTCGACTATCGATTTTTCTAAATTTCAGATCATTATCCGGAAAATGCGTTCCTATATCCCCTAAAGAAGCCGCTCCTAAAATTGAATCAATTAACGAATGAATTAAAACATCTCCATCAGAATGAGAAGAAATTCCTTTATAAAAAGGAATAGAAACCCCTCCCAAAATAATTGGACCACATCCTATAAATCCATGTATATCAAAACCATGCCCGATGCGCATTATTAAACTCGATTAATCAAATTTTTAGATAGAATCTTGCTAACTTTAAGTCTTCTTTTGAAGTAATCTTTAAATTGTCCGATCTACCCAACAAAATTTTTGGATGATATCCACAAAACTCGAGTGCTGAAGCTTCGTCTGTAATAAGAGCTTTTTTAAATAAGGAATATAAAATACATTTTCGTATAAGATACAACGGAAAAAACTGAGGAGTTACAGCGTTCCATAAATTGGTTCTATCGATAGTTTGTTTAATTTCACTTCGATCTCCCCTCATATTTTGTTTAATTGTATCAACGACCGGATGAGCCAAAATTCCTCCACAAGCTTTGGATCCTTTATTTTTTAAGATAAAATTGATTACCTTTTTTAAATCAGATTGTCTTAAAAATGGTCTGGAAGCATCATGTATGATGACCCAAATCGATCTAGATAAATGAAAATACGATTTTTTTAAAAAATAATCTAATCCAGATAAAACAGAATGCACTCTTTTTCTTCCTCCGAAGACCACCTCAACAGAGGGATTTCTAAAAACTTTTAAATCTTTGAAATAATAATCATCTTTCCCAACAGATACTACTATTTTAAAAATTTCTGGATGATGAAGGAAGATAGAGATTGTATGTTCAATAACGGTTTTCCCTCCAATTTTATAATATTGTTTGGGAAATCCTAATTTTGTTCGCGTACCATTTCCTGCTGCAGGAATAATAACTGCTATTTCTGATCTTTTCTTCAACATTTTATAAAATTTTCATAAATATATATTTTTTTGAAGATGACGATATTGAAAAATAATGAAGAATAATGAAAAAGCTCTTTCTCATTTTAGAGAATCGAATATTTAATAAATTTCTTATTATTGTCTATCTCATTAACAAATTTTTTTCATACTCATTGTCTAAAAAGAATTCTTAAATTTCATAAGAAAAATTTCTTCTTTCAACTCATTTTTTTTAAATACTCCATTTTTTCCGAACCATAAAGAAAATTGAAGTTTTAAGAACACGAATAGCAGAACATATGTCAATACATTGAAAGATCGATCCCTTTTCATCAAATACAACCCTTTTTTCAAATAAAAGGAGATTAATTAAATTAGTAGTCTAATTTCAGTGAGGATCACTAGATAAAACTATTCCATAGAAGAAATCGATATTTCGTAAAAATAGGATTTTCTAACTACGATCTTATTCAAAGAAATCCTCATCTCTTTTTGATTCAATCTTTCGTATCTACCCAGCAACTCCCTACTCTCGCATAAATAAAGTATACACTACCATCGGCACCACGAAGTTTCACTTCTGAGTTCGGAATGGATAAATCTTTCAGGTGGTTCCATCGCGTTATTGTTGCCAGATAGATAACTTTTTATCCAAAAAAGTTTTCTTTTTTGGAATCAATGAAATCTTTGTAAAACAAGCTTCATATATTCGAGAAAGATCGAAGTTCTCAATCAATTTGAATAGATCTCTCGGATCATTAGTACTGGTTAGCTCAACGCATCTCTACGCTTACACATCCAGCCTATCTACGTTCTAGTCTAGAACGTTCCTTAAGAGACTCTTTCGAGTCTGGGAAGATTAATCTTGAAGTAAGTTTCCCACTTATATGCTTTCAGCGGTTATCTCGACCATACTTAGCTACCAGGCAATGCTGTTGGCACAACAACCTGAACACCATAGGTATGTCCACTCCAGTCCTCTCGTACTAGGAGCAGCTCTTCTCAATCTTCCTACGCCCACGACAGATAGGGACCGAACTGTCTCACGACGTTCTAAACCCAGCTCGCGTACCACTTTAAATGGCGAACAGCCATACCCTTGGGACCTGCTTCAGCCCCAGGATGTGATGAGCCGACATCGAGGTGCCAAACACCGCCGTCGATGTGAACTCTTGGGCGGTATTAGCCTGTTATCCCCGGAGTACCTTTTATCCGTTGAGCGATGGCCCTTCCATTCGGAACCACCGGATCACTAAGACCTACTTTCGTATCTGTTCGCGTCGTCACGCTCACAGTCAAGCTGGCTTATGCCTTTACACTAACCTTACGATTTCCGACCGTAATTAGCCAACCTTTGTGCTCCTCCGTTACTCTTTAGGAGGAGACCACCCCAGTCAAACTACCTACCAGACATTGTCCTCGATCCGGATAACGGATCTGAGTTAGAACACAAAATGTTAAAGGGTGGTATTTCAACGTCGGCTCCATACGAACTAGCATTCGTACTTCTCAGCCTCCCACCTATCCTACACAAAAGCATTTAATGTTCAATATCAAGCTATAGTAAAGGTTCACGGGGTCTTTCCGTCTTGTCGCGGGTACACTGCATCTTCACAGCAATTTCAATTTCACTGAGTCTCAGGTGGAGACAGTCTGGCCATCATTACGCCATTCGTGCAGGTCGGAACTTACCCGACAAGGAATTTCGCTACCTTAGGACCGTTATAGTTACGGCCGCCGTTCACTGGGGCTTCGATCGGAAGCTTCACTTTCGATCACTTCCTCAATTAACCTTCCAGCACCGGGCAGGCTTCACACCGTATACTTCCACTTACGTGTTTGCACAGTGCTATGTTTTTAATAAACAGTTGCAGCCAGCTGGTATCTTCGGCTGATCTTCAGCTAGAGATGCAAGATCTTTTACTGATGTCAGCGTGCCTTCTCCCGAAGTTACGGCACTATTTTGCCTAGTTCCTTCACCTGAGTTCTCTCAAGCGCCTTAGTATTCTCTACTTAACCACCTGTGTCGGTTTGAGGTACGATTAAAAATCGATGCTATCTTAGAGGCTTTTCTTGGAAGTTGGAATCGACTACTTCATTACTGACGTAATCGTACTTGCGTCTTAGTGTTGATCGAACGGATTTTCCTATACGATCCACTTATGCGCTTGAACCGAGACGACCAACGCTCGGATAGTCTATCCTTCTTCGTCCCCCCATCGAAATCGACTCTTAGTACAGGAATATTAACCGGTTTTCCATCGACTACGCTTTTCAGCCTCGCCTTAGGGATCGACTAACCCTGCCCCGATTAACGTTGGACAGGAATCCTTGGTTTTTCGGCGAGCTGGTTTTTCACCAGCTTTATCGTTACTCATGTCAGCATTCGCACTTCTGATACCTCCAACAGATCTTTCAATCCATCTTCTACGGCTTACAGAACGCTCCCCTACCCAGCAGATGTACCTGCTGTCATAGCTTCGGTATATGATTTTAGCCCCGTTAAATCTTCCGCGCAGGACAACTTGACCAGTGAGCTGTTACGCTTTCTTTGAATGATGGCTGCTTCTAAGCCAACATCCTGGCTGTCTATGCTATCCCACTTCGTTTTCCACTTAATCATAATTTTGGGACCTTATCTGATGATCTGGGTTGTTTCCCTTTCCACGACGGACGTTCGCACCCGCCGTGTGTCTCCCGTATTCGAACTCTTGGTATTCGTAGTTTGCATCGGATAAGCAGATCTTTCGATCCCTCTGACCGAAACAGTGCTCTACCCCCAAGAGAAATTATACGAGGCGCTACCTAAATAGCTTTCGGGGAGAACCAGCTATCTCCCGGTTTGATTGGCCTTTCACCCCTAACCACAAGTCATCCGCTAATTTTTCAACATTAGTCGGTTCGGTCCTCCAGTTAGAGTTACCTAACCTTCAACCTGCTCATGGCTAGATCACCGGGTTTCGGGTCTATATCCTACAACTATCGCCGGTTAAGACTCGGTTTCCCTACGGCTCCCTTATGAAAGTTAACCTCGCTGCAGAATATAAGTCGCTGACCCATTATACAAAAGGTACGCAGTCATCTAAATCATTTAGACTCCTACTGCTTGTACGTATACGGTTTCAGGTTCTATTTCACTCCCCTAACCGGGGTTCTTTTCACCTTTCCCTCACGGTACTAGTTCACTATCGGTCAATCAGTAGTATTTAGCCTTGGAGGATGGTCCCCCCATCTTCAGACAAGATATACGTGTCCCGTCTTACTCTTTGAACTAGATATCAACTCTTTTTAGATACGGGGTTATCACCCTCTATGACTGTCTTTTCCAAGATCATTCTCCTAAAAGTTTCTATCAAATTGGTTCTTGGGCTTCTCCCGTTTCGCTCGCCACTACTTAGGGAATCTCGTTTGATTTCTTTTCCTCGGGGTACTAAGATGTTTCAGTTCTCCCCGGTTCGCTTCGCACAACTATTTATTCATCGTACGATAACTTTATAGTTGGGTTTCCCCATTCGGATATCGCCGATTAAACGCTTCTTATCAGCTCATCGACGCTTTTCGCAGATTAGCACGTCCTTCTTCGCCTCTGATTGCCAAGGCATCCACCGCATACGCTTATTTATCTAACCTCAAAACTGAAGAAGAAATTTCGATCATTTTCTTCAGATGAAGAATCGAGAATATATGTACGCTTCATCTCATTTTTTATGTGAGATGAAACTCAGCTTGTTTTACATTTGATTTTTGAAAGAGCGTTTATATAATTTTCAGATCGATTTTTGGAGCTAAGCGGAATCGAACCGCTGACCTCCTGTGTGCAAAACAGGTGCTCTACCTTTTGAGCTATAGCCCCCTAAAAATATTTATTTCTAAAATAGGCTTGAGTGGATTTGAACCACCGACCTCACCCTTATCAAGGGTGTGCTCTAACCATCTGAGCTACAAGCCTATAAAAAACTATTCTAAAAAAACTATTGTGAACACTTGTTTTTTTAAGGAGGTGATCCAACCACAGGTTCCCCTACGGTTACCTTGTTACGACTTCACCCCAGTCATGAATCATAAAGTGGTAGGCGCTTTCCTGAACAGGTTAAGCTACCTGCTTCTTTTACAACCCACTCCCATGGTGTGACGGGCGGTGTGTACAAGGCCCGAGAACGTATTCACCGCGACATGCTGATTCGCGATTACTAGCGATTCCTACTTCATGGAGTCGAGTTGCAGACTCCAATCCGGACTGTGACGTACTTTTTTAGTTTGGCTCGCTCTTACGAGTTCGCTTCTCTCTGTATACGCCATTGTAGCACGTGTGTAGCCCTACTCGTAAGGGCCATGATGACTTGACGTCGTCCTCTCCTTCCTCCGGTTTATCACCGGCAGTCTTCTTTGAGTTCCCGACCGAATCGATGGCAACAAAGAATAAGGGTTGCGCTCGTTGCGGGACTTAACCCAACATTTCACAACACGAGCTGACGACAGCCATGCAGCACCTGTCTCAAAGTTCCCGAAGGCACATCTACATCTCTGCAGATTTCTTTGGATGTCAAGAGTAGGTAAGGTTTTTCGCGTTGCATCGAATTAAACCACATGCTCCACCGCTTGTGCGGGCCCCCGTCAATTCATTTGAGTTTTAACCTTGCGGCCGTACTCCCCAGACGGTCGATTTAATGCGTTAGCTTCGGAAGCCACTACTTAAACGTAGCAACCTCCTAATCGACATCGTTTACGGCATGGACTACCAGGGTATCTAATCCTGTTTGCTCCCCATGCTTTCGCACATGAGTGTCAGTCTTTGTCCAGGGAATTGCCTTCGCCATCGGTATTCCTCCATATCTCTACGCATTTCACCGCTACACATGGAATTCTATTCCCCCCTACAAGACTCTAGTAAATTAGTTTTGAATGCTTTCCTAGGTTGAGCCCAGGGATTTCACAAATCAACTTAACTTACCACCTGCGTGCCCTTTACGCCCAGTAATTCCGATTAACGCTCGCACCCTCCGTATTACCGCGGCTGCTGGCACGGAGTTAGCCGGTGCTTCTTCTGTTGCTAACGTCATCCGAAGAAGGTGTTATCTTCATCTTTTTCTTCGCAACTGAAAGTACTTTACAACCCTAGGGCCTTCTTCATACACGCGGCATAGCTGCATCAAGCTTTCGCTCATTGTGCAATATTCCCCACTGCTGCCTCCCGTAGGAGTCTGGGCCGTATCTCAGTCCCAGTGTGGCTGGTCGTCCTCTCAGACCAGCTAGAGATTGTTGCCTAGGTGAGCTTTTACCTCACCTACTAGCTAATCTCGTATGGGCTCATCTAAAGACGCGAGGTATATCGATGATTATGACATATCCCCCGCTTTCCTCTCGATCAGTTTCCTTATCGAGAGCTTACGCGGTATTAGCTACCGTTTCCGATAGTTATCCCCCATCTTTAGGTAGATTCCCATATCTTACTCACCCGTCCGCCGCTAAATGATTTTCATCATTTCGCACGACTTGCATGTGTTAGGCTTGCCGCCAGCGTTCAATCTGAGCCATGATCAAACTCTTCGATTAAAATCGGATGTTCAAAAATGATTATTTGAACGAGAACCTTTACGTCTCTATATATGAATATATTGACGAAACACCTTGTGTGATCAAATTGATCCGTTTCTCCTTCTGATATTCACAAGTGTTCACAAAGATTTTTTAAAGAACATTTTACTTTCTGAAGAAAGTAAAGATATGTAATTATGATTAATTTTTTTTATTTTGTAAAGTTAATATGACCTCGATCCTCATTCTTTTAAAAAAGAATTAATTTAATGGACGATCATGAAAAATTAAAATTTATATATTATTTAATTTTTTTAACAAAATTATTTGATCGATCGAATTTTTTTTAACTAAGTAATTTTTTATCTATTAAAAAAGAAATGTGACAAAAATTTTTGATTTGATCTTTGAGGGTTACTTCTCATTTTTTCGGATTAAATCAATAAGATTTCTCATATCTTCTGGAGTATTCGATTTCCAAGTTACTTTTTTTTTAAACTGAGGATGTAGTATCTTGATTTTTCTAGCGTGTAAAGCTTGTCTCGATATTACTTGATCAATTTTAATAAGATTACTTATATAATTTTTCTTTTTTCGAATAATTTGTCTATCTTGATATAAATAATCTCCCACAATTGGATGACCGATATATTTCATATGTACTCGAGCTTGATGATGTCTACCTGACTCTAATGATAAAATGATTCGAGTAAAATTAGCAAATTTTTCTTTAACATAATAATGAGTTTTTGCTTTTCTTCCAAAATCGCAGACAAAATTCTTTATTCTTTCGTAAGGATGACGTTTTATAGGTTTGTCGATTGTTCCATCGGAATTAATGTTTCCATAGACTATGGCCTCGTATTCTTTATATACTTTTCTAGATTTAAATAGTTTCATCATTTGATTTTGAATAGAACTTTTTTTAGCAACGATCATTAATCCACTTGTATCTTTATCCAATCTATGGACAATCCCAGCTCTTGGGATATTTTTTAAAATGGGGAAATGATATATTAAGGCATGCATTAAGGTGTTTTTTTCATGATGGGTTCCAGGATGCACACAGAGATTATAAGGTTTATCTATTACTATGATCGAATCATCTTCATGTAGAATTTTTAAAGGAATGTTTTTTGGTATGCATTGAATTTTTTTCTCTAGATCTATATCTTTGATCAGAATACTTTTTTCTCCTAATATTCTGATACTCGGTTTATTTATTGGAATTTGATCAACGTAGACTTTTTTTTTAGGATCCATTTTTGGATCTTTGATCGTGAATATTTTTTCAATTGTTCACAAAGAAGTTTATCGATCCTTTTGGAATGATAAAGATGTTTGATTTTAATTTTTATTTTCATAAAAAAATATAAAATAAGTTAATATTAATTAATAAGTTATCAAATGTTCCGTATTTCAAACATCTCAAATCATTTTTATAGTTTTTGAGATTTTTGATCGATTTCTATTTTAAATATTGAAATTTTTCAAAAGATCATTTGAATTTTATCTTGCTTAAGACTAAATATAAAAAACAAAATGATCTACTAAATTTTTTTTAAATTCTTCGTGCAATTTTATAAAATAGAGTTTATATCGATTAAATCTTTTTCAAAATTATCATTAAGTTCTACGTTTCTTTCTCATTTTTTAAAATTGAATCGGTTTGAATTATTGATGGAATTTTATTCTTTTTTTGAAAAGATTTTTGAAAAAATAAAATAAAGAAAATTAAAATATTAAGATTTTAAATATTCCTACATTTTCTCAAAGATCTGACAAAAATTTCATTTTAAAAAGTTCATGAAGATTAAAACTTTCTAATTTAAATTTTGAAAAATTGAAAAATAAAGTCTTGATTTATATTTCTAAAATAGATCGAGTAAAAATCAATGACTAGAGAATTCGTTGTTTAATGAATGCTAAATTTTCTTTTTGTGAATTTTCTCTTTTATTCTTGCTGATCTTCCACGTTTTTTTCTTAAATAATATAATTTAGATTTTCTGACATCTCCTAAACGTTTTATTATTATCTTTTCAACTATGGGAGAATGAATTTGAAACATTCTTTCCGTTCCTTCTGATTGTGATACTCTTCTAATTGTATAACTAGATTGTAGTCCTTTATTTTTAATTGAGATGACAATACCTTCAAATGATTGAAGTCTTTTTTTGTCATTTTCTTTTATCCAACTTAAAACTTCCACTGTATCTCCTGATTTACAGATAGTGACATTCTTTTTTATCTGTGAATTTTCTATTTCTTGAATAATGATATTTTTCATAATTTATATGAGCGAACTGTATTGAATTACCTAACGACTTTTTCTTTTATACTCTTTTTGAAATAAGTTTAATAGATATCTTTGTCTTTGAGTAAGATGAATTTTTTTTAAAAGTTCTGGTCTTTTTAACCAAGTTTGTCCGAGAGATTGTTTTTCTCTCCAAATTTCAATTTTTTTATGGTTTCCAGAAAGTAAAACAGAAGGTATATCCAATCCTCCTATTGTTTTTGGTCGAGTGTAATGTGGATGGTCTAAAAGCCCTTTTGAAAAGGAGTCTTTCTCTGTTGACTTATAACAATTTGTAACTCCAGGAATCAATCTTGCTATAGCATCGAGAATCACCATTGCCGCAAATTCTCCACAACTTAGAATGTAATTTCCGATCGACCATTCTTCATGAATTTCATTTTCAATGATTCTTTCATCTATTCCACGATATCTCCCACAAACTAACAGAAGAACCTCTTCTTTTAAAAATTTTCGAATGCTATTCTGATCAAGAATTTTTCCTTGAGGAGAAAGATACAAAACTTTCGAATTTTTTCCCAATTTCTTTTTAGCAGAATATATTGACCTAATAACCGGGCTGGCCATAACTATCGTTCCATATCCTCCTCCATATGGACGATCATCGATGCTTTTTCTATACGTGTCGACTTGACTTTTAAGGTCATAAAAATATAACTTTAAAAATCGTTTCTTGATAGCCTTATGGATAATTCCAAACTTAATAGTTGAAGAAAACATTTCCGGAAACAAACTAATGATGCCGATTTTCATTTGTTTTTCGATCAATCTATCATTTTTAAAAAATCAAAAGTAGAAGTTTCTCATTTATCTCATGAGTAGAACTTAAAAATCGAAATGATTTTTCAAGTTTTAGAGAAATCAGATTTCCTCATAGTTTTAACGATCCATTTAACTTTTTCTGAAAATATTGCTCCCTGATCTTTCCAATATTGCAAACGATCCATTTTGATCTGTAAAAAGTTCTTTTTTTTTGAAGAAAAGATTGGATCGAAAAATCCTATTTTTTCTATAAAACATCCATTTCTTACATATTTTCTATCGGTGACAACTATTTTATAGAAAGGATTTTTTTTCTTTCCGAATCTAGCTAACTTAACTATCACCATTTTTTTCCTCATTAAAAAAAATTAAAGAATTTTTTGTTTTTCTTAAAATTGTTCATCATTTTTTTGACTTCTTGAAATCTCTTTAAAAGAAAGTTAATCTCTTGAACTTTTGTTCCGGATCCAAGAGAAATTCTTCTTTTTCTAGAACTCTTAATTATTTCTGGATTTTTTCTTTCTTCATGAGTCATAGATTGAATAATTGCTTTCATTTTGCTTAGTAGAGATTCATCTATATCTGATCTAATAAGATTGTCTACACTTTGTCTTAGATAAGGAATTTTTCTCACTATTTTTTTTAAGTTGTCAATATTTTTCATATAATTCAACTGTTCTAAAAAATCTTCTAAGTCAAATTTATAAAAGTCTGATTTTTTTTGAAAAAGCTTTTTCTTGATATTGATAGAAAAATTTTTTTTCATATCTTTCATGATATGAAATGTATGTTCTGTTCCCAAGATTTTTGAAATTATTTTTTTAGGATGAAATGGTTCTATCAATGAGATGTGTTCTCCAGTTCCTAAAAAAGCAATCGGTTTTCCAGTTACTTCTTTGACCGATAACGCACATCCTCCTCTCGAATCTCCATCCATTTTTGTAAGAATGATTCCATCCAAAGGAAATTTTTTATTAAATGTTCTAGAAGAATGAATTGCATCTTGACCTACCATAGAATCGATAACGAAAAACGTATCAGAGGGATTAACAATTTTATGGATTTTTTGAATTTCGTCTAATTTCTCAAGATCAGTATGCATACATCCTTCAGTATCCACAATCAACGTATCATAACGTTCTGATTTGAATCGAGCGATAGAAAACTTAGCTAAATCAAAAGAACTTCTTGATTTTTTAGAATTAACTTCAAAAAAATCTACTTTAGAGTATTCTGAAAGTTGTTTAAGCTGGTCAAAGGCTGCAGGCCGACCTGTGTCAGTAGATGCCAAGAGAACTTTTTTATTGTATTTTTTTCTCAATACCCTTCCAATCTTGGAAGCCGTAGTTGTTTTACCAGAACCCTTTGAGCCGACCAACAGTATGATTAGATGATTTCTCTTTGAAAAATCGAATAAATTAAATTCTTTTTCTCCTATGATTTGAAGAAGCGTTTTTCGTACAATTTCAATAAAATCTCCGCTAGGATCGAAACTTTCTTCTATCTTACTTTTTAAAATTTCTTTTTCGATTTTTTGAAGAATTTTCTTGACTACCATTACGGATACATCTGAATCAATTAACAAAGTCTTGATCTTATCAAGATGATGTTTTAAAAATTTCTTTTTGAAAATTCCTCGATCTCGAATTGTTTTAAAAAGATCTAGAAAGCTCTTACTAATATTTTCGAACATATATTAAATAAAGATTTTTAAAAAAAATTTTTGAAGTCAGATTGTTAATTTCATGATTTCATGTTTTTTATGAAATTATAAGAAAATCTTTCTAAATTTTAGAAAATTAAATTTATACCTCTTTTTAAGAGAGATAATTTTCTCAGTTTCTTTAAAAATTATATTAAATTTTAACATAAAATCTTATGAAAGAGATCTTTTCATCTTTTTTTTTAGATATTTTTCGAAACTTAATTGATCTGACTGTTCAATTTCTCTTTGTCTTCTGATAGAAAACTCCCTCATTTTTTCAAAATCTTTATTTGAAATAACTTCAAATTCTTCCGATCTTAATTCCGTTCGATATGTCTTAGCTAATTTTAAACCGTATTTTAATAAGCCATCTCGAACCATTAGGTTCATCATTCTTCCGGAATAAGTTAGCTCTGGACGATCGATCATCGTCCTTAGTTCATTGCAAACAATTTTATATTTTTCGGAAAGGAATATATCTTGTAATGTATCAGCAACCTTCGTTAACTTCTCGAACAGATCATTGCCTACATTTTTTATAGATCTCGAAACGTTATCTATTAAGATTCTATTGTACGGTTTTCTTCCGTTTAAAACGATCTCTTTCCAATTTTTTTTACATCGATATAGTTCTTCTCTGTTCATCAAAGGAGATTCAGTTAAAGCACACCAAATTAGAAACAGATCTAAAAAATAGATTTGTGTCTCATGAATTCCAATTGCAGTAAATGGATTGATATCCAATGATCTTATCTCCAGATATTCTATTCCTTTTTTTAAAATCGAATCGATATAAGATTCTCCTGAAATTGTTGATCTTTTCGGTCTAATCGTAGAATAAAGTTCATTCTCGATTTGTAAAATATTAGTATTTAGTTGTAATAAATTTCCAAAACAATCTTTTAGTCCTATATTGATGAAAGTAGGATGAGGTTCATTTAAGGCTTTTTTAATCGATTGAACATAATCTAAAAGTCCGTTTAGATGAATGTCAATCTTGTTCTGAAATTCTCCGGTATATCCAATATCACTTAATCTCAATGAGGTCGCATAAGGTAAATAATATGTACCCTCTCTTCCATATTTCATAGAAAAAATATTTTCATTTTTTAGACTAGATTTTAATATTCCAGGAGAAGCTCCGAACAGATATGGAATGATCCATCCGAACCGGTAGTAGTTTCGTATTATCTTAAGATATCCGTCTGAAACTTTTTCTAACTGATTTCTTTTATCGTTCGGATCTGACAGAATTTTCCAAAAGTTTAGAGAAAACGAGAAGTTATAATGTATTCCAGAAATAATCTGCATTGAAGAACCATATCTATGCTTTAATCCTGTTCGATACAACATTTTAAATTTTGCTAAATTAGATATTCCATATTTTGCTAGGTTTATATGAGAATCACTCCTCAATAAGCAAGGCATACTTAGTGGCCATATCAACTCGTGATCAAGATTTTTTAAAACAAAGCGATGTAAGTCTCTCAAAAATTTTAAAACATATCCGATATCTTGATACGTAGGAGTTACGAGTTCAAGAAGTGATTCTGCGAAATCAGTAGTAATCCATGGATGAGTGAGAGATTTTCCAAAACAAATTGGATGTATAGAAGTCGAAATTTCTCCATTAGGTTTGATTCGTAAAGTTTCTCTTTCAATTCCTCTTTTCAAACCCGATAGCATATGAGGATTTTTCTTTAAAAGAAGTAACTTCTCTGATATATCAGGTAAATTCATTTCAATTGAATCGACTTTTAAAATCAAAAAAACAAAAATTTAGGATCTATTTTAACGCATCCAGAAGGATTTGAACCTCCGACCTCTCGGTTCGTAGCCGAGTGCTCTTTCCAGCTAAGCTATGGATGCATTCAGTTTAGAATCGGTGAGAGAGGGATTCGAACCCTCGATGTTATTTAAACATACTCTCTTAGCAGGAGAGCACCTTCATCCTCTCGGTCATCTCACCAATCTTTATTGATCTAATGAAGATCTATTGTTTTACAAAGGTTTTATAAATTTAATTCTTTTTATCGTTTGATAAATCATAGTTAAAAAACGATCGTGCTTTTTAAAAATAATTTGGAAAAACATTTTTATTTCACAATATTTTTTTCAGATTGAATTTTTTGATAAATCTCTTCCCTATGTACTGGTATGTTTTTCGGAGCATTGATACCCACTCTTACTTGATTTCCTTTTATTCCAAGGATTGTAATTTTAATTTCATCACCTATTGTAAGAGTTTCACCAATTTTACGAGTCAAAATAAGCATCCTTTTCTCCTTTAAAAATTATAATTCGATCTTTTTTATTTTCTTACTTGAAATTAATACAAATATTCACATATAGACAAAACGAATCTTAAGCCTCCATCTTAGAAAATAAAATAAGACTGGTTAATTGTTTTTTACTATCGATGTCAAAATAGAAGGATCGTCTTCCTCCTTCTTTATCTGTATCGATCCAACCCCAACTTGATTTTAATTTTCTATTTTCAATTTGAAAATTTTTTCAATGATAAAAGAAATTACTTTCTGTCGGATTCTTTGAAAGAATCTTCGATAAATCCGATTAGTACACGTAATATAAAACAAAAATAGGAAAGTAACCTTTTTATCAAATTATCGAGAACATTTTAACTAAAAATTATCAAAAAAATTTTTTTTAATATTCTACTAACAGAAAATCTCATTCATAAACAACAGTAGAATTTTCAATTAATCCATTATCATTTAATCTTCCAATAATTTTTATATTTTTTTGATCAATGTCCCATTTTTTTAACTTTCTTTTCGAAGAACCAAATTTTTTATAAAAAACTTTTATTTCTGAAATTCCATTTACACAAGTTATATATGATTTTCTTTAAGAAAATCTAGCATTTTTGTAACTTTTTAAAGAGTTTTAGTTCGAAAATTCAGAAATTCTTAATTCTTTTATTATTGAAAGTTCACTATTTAATTCTAATCGATAAACTTTCTGAAATCTTCATAATTTATAGTTCCTTCTATATGAAACATCTATTCGTTCGAAATTTTTTACCATAAAAAATTAAAACAAAGAACCAGATTTGATAAAAGAATCCTTTGAAATATACGAAATTCCTCTTCCTTCTAATAGGAGAACTCAATAAATGTAAAAAACCTAAACGATTAGAATCAAGTGACTTTTCCTTTAAAAATTCGTTTCCATTCGTTAATCTTTTTCGATTAAAACCGAAATCGAATTATCCGATAATATGAATAATTAATTTTTTCATATGAATCAAAACTATAAGTTCAAAAAATTAACTGAAAAGACCTCCTTAATCTTTTATCTGAGTTCTCTCAATTCTAGACAAACCATTTATCTAAAATAATTTTTTGTAATCTTCTAGACTCAGAATAACTCATATATCTCCTGCTTAGCTCTTCTTGATATGGTTTTAGAAAAAACTTTTAAAATACGTATACGCCTTATAAAGGAATTACTCGAATAGGAGAAGCTCTATTTCATTCTGATTTATTCTTTCAATCATATCTCTCTTTATCTTTTTATCGAAGTTCCATGTTCTTTACAAATTTTCATGGCTATATCGATAGGTAGACCATATGTGTCATGCAAGAGAAATATATCTTTTTCAGATATAAATCGATAATTGAAATTTTTTAACTTTTCTTTTAAAAATTTTATTCCAACAAGTATAATTTTTAAAAATTGTTTTTCTTCTTTTTTTATTGTATGTTCAATGATTTTTTGATTGATTTTCACATATTTGAAATCTTTTTCATTTGATCTTGTGAAACAAGAAACTATCTTATACAAGAAAGGTTCTCGAATTCCATCCAAATATCCCTTTCTTACAGCACGTCTGATGATTTTTCTTATAACATATCCTCTCCCGACATTGCTCGGTTTAATATTTTCATTAATAATTAAAACGATCGATCGAATGTGATCTGATAGTATTCTTAATGTGTAATCTTTAAAACAAATTGCAGAAAACTGACTTCGAATAGATTGAATCAATTTCTTAAATGTGTCGATCTGATAATTTGATTTTACGTTTTGAATTACAGATGCTATTCTTTCCAATCCCATTCCAGTATCAATAGATTTATATCGAAGAGGTTCTAATTTATTGGAAGAGTTCAGATTGAACTGTATAAAAACTATATTCCATATTTCTATGAAGTTTTTTTTTCTTCTCTCAAATGATTCTAAAGAGCCATCAAAATCATCTTTTTCATCAAAATTATAGAAAATTTCTGTGCTAGGTCCACAAGGACCTGTTTTTCCCATTTTCCAAAAATTTTCTGAATGATATTTATGATTTTCTTTATCCTCTATTTTAAAAATTTTATTTTTAGAAATTCCAATCTGATTCGCCCATATGTCATAAGATTCTTCATCTAGATGATGCACAGTAATCAAAATTTTATTCTTGGAAATTCCAAACCATTTTTTACTGGTTAATAACTCCCAAGCGTACTCAATGGATTCCGATCTAAAGTAATCTCCAAAACTGAAATTTCCTAGCATTTCGAAAAGAGTATGATGCGAATTAGTGTATCCAACATTTTCTAAGTCACTAAATTTCCCCCCTGCTCGAATACAGTATTGTGAAGTTGCTACTCTTGTAAAAGAGCTTAATTTTTCCTTTTTAAAAAAATTTTCTCTAAATTGATTCATACCTGCATTGGTAAAAAGAAGAGAAGAATTTCTTTCGGATGGAACTAATTTACTTCCAGGTAATATTAAGTGATCTTTTTCTTGGAAAAATCTTAAAAAAATTTTACGAATTTCGTGAGTGTTTCTGTTGATCATAATTCTAATTTTTTGAAATTATCTCAATCTATTTTATTATACATATTTTATTATCTATTTTCGAAAAGAAAACTCCTTAGTTTTTCGTTTAATTCTCGATAAAAATCCATTTTACTTTTTAAATAATTGGATACATTTACCTTTCCTTGACCAATTTGTTTTCCTTGATAATTATACCAAGATCCGGATTTTTCAATCAATTTGTATTGAACAGCTAAATCAATAATTTCTCCGTATATATTAATTCCCTCGCCATAAAGAATTTGAAATTCTGCTTGTTTAAATGGAACTGCAACTTTATTTTTGACTACCTTCACTCTTGTTGAACTACCGATGATCTCTTCACCATTCTTAATAGATCCTATCTTTCTGATATCCAAACGTATAGACGCATAAAATTTCAAAGCGTTCCCACCGGTTGTTGTTTCTGAATTACCAAACATTACACCTATCTTCATTCGAATTTGATTGATGAAAATTAAAAGAACGTTAAAATTTTTTAAATTGCTAGCTAATTTTCGCATAGCTTGACTCATCATTCTAGCAGCTAATCCTATGTGCGAATCCCCTATTTCTCCTTCTATTTCTGCTTTCGGAGTTAGAGCAGCGACTGAATCAATAACGATCACATCAACTGTTCCAGATTTGATTAAAGCATCACAAATTTCCAAAGCTTGTTCTCCATTATCTGGTTGAGAACACAATAAATTATCAACATCCACTCCTATTTTTTGAGCATAAGAAGGATCAAGAGCATGTTCGGCATCAATGAAAGCACAAGTTTTTTTCTCTTTTTGAGCTGAAGAAATAATCTGTAATGTCAAAGTTGTTTTTCCAGAAGACTCCGGACCATATATTTCAACAATCCTTCCTAGAGGTAATCCTCCCACTCCTAAAGCTACATCAAGAGACAGCAGACCTGTAGAAATCGCCTCTACTTTCATAGATCGATCTTGTCCTAACCTCATGATGGACCCCTTTCCAAATTGTTTTTCGATTTGATCTAAAACTAAATCAATTGATTTCATTTTATCCTGATTAATAATCATTATCAAACTCCATATCCATCGATTAAAAAGATACACGGTTGAAAAATTTACCTAAACATAATTTTCATGGATGAAACCCGAAAAATCCTTTATGACGTTTGATTATGAAAAATAACTCTCAAAAAACTAATGATGAATCAATAAAACCGCGATCTACCTTTTGCATAAAAATTACGAAAAGATTTTTCTTGATAATACTATTTTTCAAACATGAGGAATAGGTCGTTTAGATGACTTGAAAGTTCATATAAAGTAGATAAGAATGAATGTATTTTCGATGTTTTAATCTTATTTTCATATAATTTTAGGAGAACTATGGATTAAGAAACCAATCTATATCACTTTGCTGAAAGTTAATAAGAAATTACTTTTTCATTTCTTTTTCTATTAAAAAAACTAAAATATGTATTATCTTGATATGAATTTCCTGAATTCTATCTGAATATCGGAAATGAGGTACTCTGATTTCTATATCGGAAAATTTAGCGATCTGACCTCCATCTTTTCCTGTTAGACTAATAATATACATTTTCTTAGACTTTGCGTATTCAGCTGCCTTAACTATATTTTTAGAATTTCCAGATGTAGAAATTGCAAACAATATATCTCCTTCTTTTCCAACGGATTCAACATATCTACAAAAAACTTCATCATATCCATAATCGTTAGCTACACAAGAAATATAACTAGAATCAGAGATAGATATTGCTGGATATCCAATTCTGTTTTCTCGATAACGGCCAATTAATTCCTCTGAAAAATGCATAGAATCACAATGAGATCCTCCATTACCACAGGATAGTATCTTATTTCCAGATTGAAAAGCTTTGCAAATCAGTAAAGCTGCATTTTTGATGGATGAAATATTTTTTTTACTTTTTGAAAATTGATCCAAAACTTCTTTTGCTTCTTGTAATTCAAGAAGAATATATTCTTCTAATTTGTCCATAAGTACTCCTATCGAAATGGTGAACAACTTTTATATAACTTTTGATCTTGAGGATACACTAAGATTTAAAATTCAAAATTTTTATGTGATAAGACTTTTTAAATTTTCATTATTTCTTATGAGCTTCTTCATCATTTTAAAAGAGAAAAACATAAGAAAATCAATTTTTATTGAAAAATCATGAAAAAAATAAAGAGTTTTTGAGATACATTTTCAATGTATAGTTCGTTTTCATAATTTCTTAACGTACTTTTTTCGAATAAACTTCAAAATTTATCGATATAATTATTCATATTTTCATGAAAGTAACTTAAAAATTGATTTAAGGAAATTATTATAATTCATTTCTTATAAATTCGAGAGGGAAGAAAAGTGAAAAACCAAATTCGATTAGGAATAGTAATGGATTCCATAAAAAATATTAAAATAGAAAAAGATAGTAGTTTTATAATGTTATTGGAAGCATATAAGAGAGGATATCAAATATATTACATGCAATTAAAAGATATTTTCTTAATTAAAAATGAACCATTGGGATCTGCTCGAATGATTACAGAAGTTAAAGAAACGAAAAACACATGGTATAAACTAAAAAAAAAGAAAGATATTTATCTTAAAAATCTGGACATCATTTTAATGAGAAAAGATCCTCCATATAATATGGAATATATTTATGCGACACATATTTTAGAAAGAGCTGAAATTTTTGGAACATTGGTAGTCAATTGTTCCAAAAGTTTGAGAAATTACGATGAAAAAGTTTGTGCTAGTTTTTTTACTCATTTAGTTCCAAAAACAATAATTTCTAAAAGTTATGAAAAATTATCTGAATTTCATAAAAAAAATCATGATGTCATTCTCAAACCTCTTGGAAAGATGGGAGGAGAATTGGTATTCAGATTAGATAAAAATAACTTTAACGCACAAACAATCATAGAAACTATTACTAAAAAGGAAAAAGTCTTCTGTATAATGCAAAAATACGTTCCAGAAGTAATAGAAGGAGATAAAAGAATTTTAATCATCAATGAAAAAATTATTCCGTATTGTCTTGCCAGAATACCTCAAAAAAATAGTGTTCGAGCCAACTTATTATCTGGAGGAATAGGAGAAGTAAGATCTTTAAAAGAAAGTGATTGGAAAATTTCTAAAGAGATTGCAAATTACTTAAAGAGAAATGGAATATTTTTTGCAGGAATCGACATTATTGGAAAAAAATTGATTGAAATTAATATAACTAGTCCGACATGTATTCGTGAAATTGAATCACAAGTTCCAGGATATTCAATAATCAAGATATTTTTTGATCAAATTGAGATAGAATTGTCAAAAAGAAAATAATTAAAGACAAAGACAGATTAGAAAATATTATGGAACAAAATAAAAATTAACTCTTGAGATCAGATAACTAAAAAGATCAAACTATTACGTCAATAAATTAACTATATGAATCTACAAAATCATTTCCTCATTGCAATGCCAATGTTAATAGACCCTTATTTCAAAAGATCAGTAGTCTATATTTGTGAACATAATGACAAAGGAGCGATGGGATTAATTATCAACAAACCAATTGAACAGATTTCAATCAATAATATATTGCATAATTTAAATATCGATCCATCTAGAGAGGAAATAAAAAAGAAAATTAGTCAACCTATTTTTTCTGGAGGACCTATAGCAGAAGCTCATGGATTTATTTTACATTCTCCTAAAAGTCAGTTTAATTCCACTTTAAAACTTTCTGATGAAATCATGATTACCACTTCAAAAGATATTTTAGAAAGTCTTGGAACAGATAGACAACCAGAAAAAACTTTGATTGCGTTAGGATATTCTAGTTGGGAAAAAGGACAATTGGAAAGAGAGATGATAAAAAACAATTGGTTAACTGCAAAAGCAAACAGCAACATTATCTTTCACACTCCTGTTGCAGAAAGATGGAAGGAAGCCGCAGCATTAATTGGAATAAATATTTTTAAGATTTCTGATCAGTATGGAAACGCTTAAGAAATGAAATTGGTTTTTCATACTATCTTTGAAATATATGAAAATATATTAAATGAGAAAGTTAGTTTTTAAAACAGATAAAATCAACCCCATTGTTTTAGTTTCAGGTGAATTAATCTGATTTAATTGAAAATAAAGGTTGATTTTGAAAAAAGTATAGTTAAAACGTATAGAAATAAAGCAAAATATCTTAAATTTGATTTAATTGAAATTACAATCTATAAAAATTTTTATATATGAGGTATGACTCAGAGATAACATCGAACAAGAAAAAAATTTTCTTGAAAAAATATTTTATATAATTAAGAGAAAAATAGAAAATTATAAGTCAATCGAAAAAATGAATACACAACAGCTTTTTAGAGAAAGTTTTCTAATATTTGATTTTTCTATGAAAGAATTTCAGAACTGAAGAAATCTGTCAGTAAAATACAAAAATTCATAAAATATCTAAAATCGTTATTTTTGATATTATGATGTATAAATTTTATTAAATTCTCTAAAAATTCTAAAATTTTTCCGATTTTCTTAAAATAAGAGAAATTTTTATTCTAAATAAAATATCAATAGTCATTGAGTCAAACTTCAAAAGTTTATTCTATGCACTATTTACCGAATCAAAGAAACTTTAATCAAACATTTTTGGAGAACGTATGTTATGCAATTTCTAAACTTCATTGTTCCCTCTATCACTCAATTCTATATTGTTTTATTCTTGATTAAATTTTGGATACAATGGAATAACATAAATATTCAAAACTTCTTTCTTCAATTTATCATGAAGTCGACGGATTTTATATCCGAAAAGATATACTCAATTTTTCCAATGAAAATACTTCGCAAAAAGTTATCTTCTTTGATCATATCGTATATGTTTGTCTGTATTCATATGATGTTCACATTTTGGATTGAAAATTATTTTCAATTGATCAATAAAATATCCATTTTGATAATTAGTATGATTCAATTAGCGACCTATTTCGGAAAAATCATTTTTTGGTTAGTAGTTGGAAGAATTTTACTTAATTGGAAAAAAAATATATGTCATCCAATGTTGGAGACCATAAATTCATTGATACAACCCATTATCTTAAAGATCAGCAAAATAACTTCGAATTATAATGGTGACTACTTTTCTTATGTGATAATCATATTAACATTGATGTCATTGAACTACTTACGTATGGATTTGATATCTCTAATTGACTCAAGAGCTGCGAACATCATCAGTTCTTATCATCGTTCTAACACATAAATCGAGATTTTTTAAATGGTAAAAATTCATAAAAATATCTTATGAAATTGATTCTTCTATTAAAAAATGAATTATCAATAGTTAATAAAATTCTTCAAAATTTTGTGACCATCTTCAGTTAAAATGCTTTCTGGATGGTATTGTACTCCTTCTACCAGAAAACGCTTATGACGAATTCCCATAATTTCCTCGATATTGCCATTCTTATCTATAGTCCAGGAAGTAATTTCTAAAATATTTGGTAAGGATGAAATTTCGATAACTAAAGAATGATATCTAGCGGCCACAAACGGTCGACTAACCCCTTTTAATATTCCGATCCCTTGATGATATATCTTTGAAGATTTTCCATGAATTGGTTTTTTAGCTTTGACAACAGAAGCTCCGAAAACTTGTCCGATTGCCTGATGACCTATACAAACTCCAAGTATCGGTATCTTTCCAGAAAAGTTCTGTATAACTTTTTTAGATATACCGGTCTTTTCAGGAGAACAAGGACCTGGAGAAATAACTATATGAGAAGGACTCATCAATCTAATCTCATCTATATCTATAGAGTCATTTTTTCGAACTAAAACTTCGATATTCAATTCTAAAAAATATTGATATAAATTGTAGGTAAAAGAATCATAATTATCTATAATTAATAACATAATATTATCTCTAATACAGATAAAATTAAGATAACATAAAATTTTTTCTGAAAATAAAATTCCTTCATTTTCTTTTGGAAAGATATATTGTAAAAATCCATTCATTCTATCATCTCTTTATAAGAGATTAAAATATCTTACAAAATGTAAGATCTAAATTATTCAGCTTTATTTGCAGTAAATAACATTAAGTCTCTTAATTTTTCCTTCAAAGAAATTTTCAAATTCTTGCTTTAGATAAAATTAAAATCATTGAATATCACATAAGTTTTTCCCAATTTTTACATTCACTTTTAAAGGAACAGATAACTTTATTACGTTTTCCATCATTTCTTTTATGGATCTTGAGTATTTCGAAGAAAGCGTATCTTTTATTTCGAAAATTAGTTCATCATGAATTTGAAGCAACATTCTGACATGTTTTGAATGATTCTCAATCCAATCATCTATTTTAATCATTGCCATCTTAACAATATCTGCGGAAGTTCCTTGAATAAAAGCGTTTACTGCTTCTTTTAAAATGTTTCTTTTCGAGAAAGATTTATCTTTTCTCTGAAAGTAAATTTTTCTCCCATTTAATGTATCAATGTATCCATATAACTTTACAAATTGTTTGATTTTTTTGATAAGAAGGAGTGCAGAAGGATATTTTTTAAAATAAAGGTTCATATAATCTTTAGCTTTTTCCAAACTAATTCCTAATCTATTTGATAGACCCATTGGGGTTATTCCATAAATTAGTCCAAAATTAACCATTTTTGCAATTCTTCTATGAACAGTTGAGATTTTATCTTTTTTTATTTCAAAAATTTCCTGAGCTGTTATTATATGAACATCTTGATCTTTTTTAAAAAGTCGAATTAAATTTTCATCTTTAGAACAGTGAGCTAATACTCTTAATTCAATTTGAGAATAGTCCAAAGAAACAATCTGAAAACCATCACTAGCTGTAAAAAATCTTCTAATTTCGCGTCCTTCTTTATTTTTGATGGGAATATTTTGCAAATTAGGATTTCTTGAAGATAATCTTCCTGTACTAACGACAGATTGAAAATAAGAAGTATGCACCCGATTGGTTTTCTTGTTGATCATTTTAAAGATTTTTTCACAATAATTTTTCCTCAATTTATATAAACTACGATACTTTAAAATTAAAGATGGTAATGAATGAAAACAAGACAATTTCTTTAAAATTTCTTCATTAATACAAGCAGAATGATCCTTATTTCTTTTGAGTATTGGAAGTTCCATCTCTTCGAATAATAATTTTCTAATTTGAAAGATAGACGTTAAGTCCATATTTTTTTTAGTTATTTGAAAAACTTGATCTTTTATTTTCGATAATTTTCTTTTCGAACGAAAAGAAAATTTCAGCAATCTTTCTAAATCTATCAGAACTCCATTTTTTTCCATTTTCGCTAAAATTGGAGCTAATGGAATCTCGATTTCTTGAAAAATATTTAAAAGTTTTTGATCTCTTTTTAGATTGCTCCAGAAAATATCATATAGAGATAGCATGACTTTTGCTATCACTGAAGAGTAAATAGATGCCTCTTCTATGTTCATTTTCTTAAGATCAATTTGATTTTTATTTGTATCAATTTNATCTAGGATGGAATCGTTTTGTATAACATCGTATCTCTTTGTAAGACTCTTCAAATCGTGTTTATATGAACCTGATATATTGTCAGAAACATATGACGCTAATTCAATATCAAAAAAATTATTTTTCAGATCTATGCCGTAATTTGACATGATTAAATAGTCCAATTTCAGATTTTTAGTAATTTTTCGAATATTTTTGTCTAAAAAAATCAGTTGAATTTTAGAAAGTACATCTTTCATACATAATTGATTGGGAACATCTGGATAATTATGACCTAATGGAAAATAAATTGATTCGGATCCGTTGAAAAGATTGATTCCTACTATCTCAAAAGGTATTTCTTCGAAGTTTGTAATAATTACAAATGATACTCTTTTATTTAATTGAAACCTTTTAATCCATTCGATTAATTTTTCTTTATCCAAAATGATTTTTCTTAAGAAATTAAACTGTTTCATACTTTGTAAAGAAATGATTTTAATTTTCAATTGAATGATTTTTTTTCTCAAAAAATAAATTTAATACAGATCTTGTTTTCGTTTCGTATAGAAACCAATTTCTCTCTCTCTCATGAGAGAGCCATTTTTTGAATCCATAATCAAGAAATAAACTCTTTAAAAAAACTGAATTTGGAGTATTTACAGATAAACATTTGTAATAAGGATCTAAATCTAAGTTAGTAACGATAGTTGCTAATTGATAAGAGAGTTCGGCGATATCTTGATTTTTTTTTATAATTTCTTTAATTTTTTCCGGATTTCTCGTAATCAAACAATTGATTTTCGATAAATTTCGATATATATCCTTCACAGATCCTAGTCTGTTTAATAGATTTATGGCTATCTTTTTTCCAATTCCAGGAATTCCTGGAATATTATCAGATCGATCTCCTGCAAGAGCAAAAAAGTCCGCTATCAAGTTTGGATGAACTCCATATTTATCAAATATTTCTCTCGGTCCAAGAATATTTTGAAACGGATCTATTAAAAAAACGTTCTTTTTTACAAGTTGTGCTAAATCTTTATCTCCAGTGCTTATCAGAACTGTCAGATTTTCTCTATGAAGAATGGAACGACAAACCAAAGATCCTATCGTATCATCTCCTTCTACTGTAGGAATGGTTAATGTAGGAATACCCATGAACTGAATTATCAGTTTTAATGGGTCAATTTGTACAACCAAATCGCTAGGTATCTTTGGTCTATTTCCTTTATACAAATTAAACAATTTTTTTCTAAAATTTCTTTTCTTAGAATCAAATACTACTATTACATAAGCTGGTTGATGACGAAATATCAGCATTCTTAATGTTTTTATAAATCCATATATAGCATTGGATCTAAATGAATTCTTCTTAATTAAAAAAGAAAAAGCATAATACGAACGATATAGATGAAAAGATCCATCAACTATTAATAGAGACTCTCTTTTAAAGTTTTTCATTTTTCAAGAATCTACAAAAAGATTTATAAGAAAAATTTTCGATGATTATTTTTTAAAAAATACAATTTCTTATGAACTGCGCTGAAATTAAAAACAAATCCATAAAACTCTATACCCTTCCATTTATAAAAGTGATAGATTCTAGCAACCATTGTCTAAAGAATTCAAAATTATAACACTGATGTATAACTGATTCGATAATGACGGATTTGTTTAAGTATTTTAGATGTAAATAATTTAAAATATCATCTATTTAATTTTTATAAAAAATTTACTTTTCAACATCTCTTGATTTGAATGTTGGAAAACTTTTAACTTTCTCAACGGAAAGTCAAAAGAAAAGTCTCTCCTATAAACATTCTCATTTTTAATTAGTTCAAATTAAAACTGAGTATAATCATAAATTAATGATGAATGCTCTTTCATTTAAGAATTTACTTTTAACAGATTTCTATAACAATATTATTCACTGGGCGACAAATGCAAGTTAATATTTCTTTAGACTTCAATAAAGCGATAGGACGATAAAAATAGGAAATATCTCCTTTTTTTAGATAGACTTTACATAATCCACAAAATCCTAATTGACATTGATACCCAATGGGAATCTGGTTGTTTTGTAAAACTTCCAAAATATTTCTATGAAATTTACGATCGAAAAATATCTCTCTTTTTTTGAGAAAAATTTTAAAAGATTTCATAACTAAAGCTCAAAATTACTCAATTTATTCAAATCTACCTTTGTATCTACTTGTCCTACTAGATAAGAACTAACTTCAGTTTCTTGAGGAGCGGATTGTATATTATCTGAAGATAACCATGCATTAATCCATGGAATTGGATTGATTTTCTTGATTAAATCTTTTTTTAAACCTATAGCTCTCATTCTAACTTCAGTAATATAATCTATATATTCTTTCAAAATTTTTTTGTTTAATCCAATTAAATTTCCGTTTGAAAAGAGATAATCTGCCCATCTTTTTTCTTGATCCGAAACATTTAGAAATATTTTTTGACAAATCATAAGACATTCTTTTGAAATTTCAATCATCTCTTTATCTTCTTTTGAAGATTGCATGATGTTGATCATATGTTGAGTACCAGTAACATGAAGTGCTTCATCTCTGGCAATCAATTTGATAATTTTTGCATTTCCTTCCATTAATTCTTTTTCTGCAAAAGCGAAAGAACATGCAAAACTTACGTAAAATCGAATCGATTCTAATGCATTTACGCTGATCAAACATAAATATAAAGATTTCTTCAATTCTCTTAAAGAAACAGTGACTTTTTTTTCATGTATTTTATGTATACCTTCTCCAAAAGTTTGATATAAACGAATTAATTGAATCAAATGATCATAATAAAAAGAAATATCTTTTGCTCTATCGATAATTTCTTGATTAGATACAATTTTATCAAAGATTAAAGATGGATCATCTATAATATTACGAATAATATATGTGTATGATCTAGAATGGATAGTTTCTGAAAATGACCAAGTTTCTATCCAGTTTTCCACTTCTGGCAAGGAAACGATCGGTAAAAAAGCACAATTAGGACTTCTTGATTGAATTGAATCTAAGAGAATTTGATACTGTAAGTTTCTAATGAATATCTTTTTTTCATAAAGTTTTAAAGATTGATAATCGATTCTATCTTTGGATATATCGATTTCTTCTGGTCTCCAAAAAAATGATAATTGCTTTTCTGTTAAAGTTTCAAAAATCGAATATTTTTGTTGATCGAACCTAGAAATATTAACATGATTACCAAAAAACATAGGTTCCTTCAGTGGATCATTACTTATTTTTGAAAAAACTGTATACATTTTTTACCTCTTTAAACTTTACAGGCATGACTACTACAACTTTCATCCATACTATTTTCTATAATACTCTCAGATTTTTCTTGTATTTTATCCGATCCATCCCGAGTATTGTGATAGTAAAGTGTTTTGATTCCATATTTATATGCCAATAATAAATCCTTTAAAAGATGATTCATTGGAATCTGATTTCTATAAAATTTAGAAGGATCGTAATTTGTATTAGCTGAAATGGATTGATCAACAAACTTTTGTATGATTCCAACTAATTGCAAATATCCTATATTATTTGGCATTTCCCATAAAAGCTCGTATTTTTTCTTAAGTCGATCATACTCAGGTACTATTTGACGAAGAATTCCATCTTTTGACACTTTTATGCTCATAAATCCTCTAGGAGGTTCTATTCCATTAGTAGCATTAGAAATTTGTGAGGATGTTTCAGAAGGCATAACAGCTGATAAAGTAGAGTTCCTTAAACCATACTTTTTAATTCTTTCTCTTAAAGATTTCCAGTCATAATGTAAAGGTTCAGAAGTTAGATGATCTAGAGATTTTTTGTAATTATCTATCGGCAAAATGCCTTTTGAATAATTGGTATGATGAAACCAAGAGCAAGCACCTTTCTCTTTTGCTAATTGATTCGAAGCTTTTAAAAGATAATATTGAATAGCTTCAAATGTTTTATGAGTTAAGTTGTTTGCACTGCTATCTGAATATTTTACGTGATTTTTAGCTAGATAATAAGCATAATTTATAACACCAATTCCTAGCGTTCGACGACTAATAGAACTTTTTTTGGCAGCCAATATTGGGTAATCTTGGTAATCTAATAATGCGTCTAGTGCTCTAACAATTAGATCAGAAAGGTCTTCTAATTCCTCTAGAGAACGAATTTCACCTAAATTGAAAGCAGAAAGAGTACATAATGCAATTTCTCCTTCCTGATCGTTAATATTATATAAAGGATGAGTTGGAAGAAGAACTTCTAGACATAAATTTGATTGTCGAATCGGAGCAATCTTTGAGTCAAATGGACTATGCGTGTTGCAATGATCAACATTTTGAATATATGTTCTTCCGGTAGAAGACCGTTCTTGCATCATTTTAGAAAACAGATCTACCGCTTTTACTCTCTTTTTACGAATATTCTGATCTAATTCATATTTTTTATAAAGGTTCTCAAATTTATCTTGATCTGAAAAAAAACAAGAATACAGGTCTGGAACGTCAGAAGGACTAAATAAAGTGATTTCTTCTCCTCTAATCAATCTCTCATACATTAGTTTATTAATTTGTACAGCATAATCTAGATGACGAACTCGATTACTCTCAACTCCTCTATTGTTCTTTAAGACCAATAGACTTTCAACTTCTAGATGCCAAATTGGATAGAATATGGTTGCTGCACCTCCACGAATTCCTCCTTGAGAACATGATTTTACAGCTGCTTGAAAATATTTATAAAATGGTATACATCCTGTGTGAAATGCTTCTCCTTGTCGAATAGGACTTCCAATTGCACGAATACGACCAGCATTGATTCCTATTCCTGCTCTTTGTGAAACATATTTCACAATAGAACTAGCCGTGGCATTTATTGAATCCAAACTATCATCACATTCTATTAAAACACAAGAACTAAATTGACGAGTTGGAGTTCTGATTCCTGCCATGATAGGTGTAGGAAGCGATATTTTAAATGTAGAGATTGCATCATAAAAACGTTTCACATAAATCAACCTAACGTCCTTAGGGTATATTGAAAAAAGACAAGCAGATACTAAAATATAAAGAAATTGAGCACTTTCATAAATTTTTCCTGTGACTCGATCTTTAACTAGATATTTTCCTTCCAATTGTTTAACTGCTGCATAACAAAAATTCATATCTCTTAAATGATTAATAAACTGATCCATTTTTTGAAATTCTTCTACGGAATAATCTTCTAGTAATCTATAATCATATTTTCCAATACTAACCATATTTTTTACATGTTGATATAATTTTGGAGGATTGAATTCTCCATATGCATCTTTTCTCAAATAAGAAATCGCTAACCTAGCAGAAAGATATTGATAATCTGGTATTTTGGTAGATATCAAATCTGCAGATGTTTTAATGATAATTTGATGAATTAGTTTAGTTTGAATTTTATTATAAAATTGAATACAAGAAAGATCTTGTATTTTAGAAATAGAAATTCCTTGTAACCCATCCGCAGATAAAGTGATTAACCTTTTTATTTTTTTAAGATCTATCTTTTCTAAATCTCCATTTCTTTTAGTAACCAAAAAATTATATTTCATGAGTTAAATCGATATTTCATAAATATTAGAACTACAAAAAGCTGATATTTTTATAGAAACAATAATGATTTAGCAAGAAATCGTCAGAAATGTAGTGCGAAAGAATATAACTGAGTTTTTTCATTGGAATTTTCGGAAATTTAATTTTTTAGAAAAAAACCAAATAAACTTATCTAGATAAATATAAAAAATTTAAAATCGAGAAAAGGATTAAAGAACCAATCGATGAATAATAAAAACTAATTTTGATACTTCTTATAAAGAAATTATTAAAACTAGGAAGAAACAGCATGAATCATATAATTGATGTCTAAATTATCTCTGAAATAAAATTTATTCAAAAAAAAATTATAGTTCAGACCAATTATGTGTTTCTCTTTCATTTTAGTTTGATCGATCCAGTCTAGTAATTCACAAGGTGAAATGAATTTTTGTACATTGTGGGTGTTTTTTGGGAAAATTTTTAGAATTTTCTCAGCAAAAAAAATCAAAAAAAACCAAGACTTTATGCTTCTATTAATCGTAGAAAATAATACATGTCCTCCTTTTTTTATTAACTTATTACAAGATAAAACTATACTTTTAGGATTTGGAACATGTTCTAACATTTCCATGCAAGTTATTATATCATATTTATTTCTATTCTTTTTTACATGTTGTTCTATAGTCTCTAATAGATAACTAATTTTCATTTTTTTTTTAGATGCTTGAAACTTGGCAATTTCCAACATTTTTTTTGACATATCGATTCCTGTTACAATTCCCCCTTTTTTGGTCATACTTTCTGATAAAATTCCTCCACCACATCCAACATCAAGTATTTTTTTGCCAAATAACCCATTACAACAATCCAAAATAAACTCTAGACGTAATGTGTTCATCTTATATAAAAAAAAATACATACCAGACTTTTTATAAAAGTCGAAATAAGATTTATCGAACTTTTTAATTTCATCGAAATCTACATTTTTTTTTTCAAAGCTCATTTCATTTTTTTTCAATATAAAATACTTTTCGCACTACAATTAAGTTAATTAATATTATAATATATTAACTACCTTATTTATATTTTATTCTGATAAAATAAAGAGAAGTTTATATAATTTCATTTTTAACGCAATAATTAACATAAGGCTATTTCTGTGAAAAATGTATCTAAAGAAGTATCATCAATCAGCATTGAAGAAGAATTGAAACGTTCTTACTTAGATTACGCTATGTCTGTGATTGTTGGAAGAGCTCTTCCTGACGTACGAGATGGGTTGAAACCAGTTCATAGAAGAGTTTTATATGCTATGAAGAAACTTGGAAATGATTATAACAGCCCATATAAAAAATCAGCGAGAATAGTTGGAGATGTTATTGGGAAGTATCATCCTCACGGAGATGGATCAGTTTATGATGCAATAGTTCGTTTAGCACAACCATTTTCTATGAGATATGCATTAATAGATGGACAGGGAAATTTTGGATCGATTGATGGAGATTCAGCTGCTGCAATGCGATATACAGAAATCAGAATGTCAAAAATAGCTCAAGAGATTCTAGAAGATCTTGAAAAAAATACGGTAGATTTTGTTCCAAATTACGACGGAAACGAAAAAATTCCGGATGTAATGCCTACTAAAATTCCGAATCTATTAATTAATGGATCATCTGGAATTGCAGTTGGAATGACTACAAACATTCCACCACATAACATTGTCGAAGTTATTGACGCTTGTCTTGCCTATATTAATGATAACGACATACAAACAGAAGAACTGGTAAAATATATTCGAGGACCAGACTTTCCAACGGCAGCAATTATATATGAAAAAAAAGAACAAATAGTACATGCGTATCGAACAGGAAAAGGGACAATTCAAGTTCGTGCACTTACTGAGATAGAAAACGATAAAAAAAATAATCGAACTTCTATAATAATAAGAGAAATTCCTTATCAAATTAACAAAATTAGATTAATTGAAAAAATTGTAGAACTGGTTAAAGAAAGAAAAATAGATGGAATTCATGAAGTCAGAGATGAGTCAGACAAAGATGGAATGAGGGTTGTTATAGAATTAAAGAGAGAATCAGAAGCAAATTTCGTATTAAACAGCTTATATGCTCTAACTCGACTGCAAACTTCGATTAATATAAATATGATAGCCCTTCTAAAGGGAAAGCCAACTCTTTTAAATTTAAAAAAAATTATTTCTTCTTTTATAGATTACAGAAAAGAAATAGTTATTAAAAGAACGATATTCGAACTAAACCAAGCCAAGAAAAGAGTTCTTTCGTTAGAAGCAATGATCATTTCATTAAAAAATATTGATTTTATCATCTCGTTAATCAAAGGAGCAAGTACTCCAAAAGAAGCCAGATTGCGTTTAACATCCTTCTGTTGGAAATTAGAAGAAACTTTAATTGAGCTTGATCGATTTTATTCAAAAAAGAAAGATTGGAAAAATTGTTTTGAAAATCATTTAGATCGTTTTCAAAAGAGTAACTATCGATTTAATGAAGAACAAGCACAAACGATACTAGATTTGAAACTTCAGAAATTAACTAATTTAGAGAAAGAAAAAGTATTTGAAGAGTATATTTCTCTAACAAAAGAAATAACGTCCTTAGTTCAAATACTTCAAAACTCGAATCGATTAATGGAAATTATTAAGAACGAGTTGATATACATCAAGAATCAATATCGAGATAAAAGAAGAACAAAAATTATTGAAGATAATAGTAAATTCAATCAAGAAGATCTTATTAAGAAAAAGAAAGTAATTGTAATTTTATCGAACCAAGGATATATTAAGTTTCAGTCAATTTCTGATTATGATATACAAAAAAGAGGAGGAAAAGGAAAATCTTCAACTCGATTGAAAGAAAAAGATTTTGTAAAATCTGTATTAGTAACTGATACTCACGAAAATATACTATGTGTTTCCAATTTTGGAAGAATTTTTTCAATCAAGGTTTATCAACTACCTGAATCTAGTAGATTTTCTTTAGGAAAACCGATTGTCAACTTCTTATCTCTAAAAGATGGAGAAAAAATTACTTCTATATTTTCATTGAAAAATTTCAAAAAAGGAAATTATATATTGATAGCTACTTTGATGGGACTAATTAAAAAAATTTCAATGGACTTTTTGACAAAAGCTCGAAAAAGCGGAATTATCATAATTAACTTAAATAAAAGGGATGAAGTAATTGCTATGGACTCAGTAAAAAAAAGAAGTGAAATTATTCTCTTTACTTCTTCTGCTAAAGCAATTCGATTCTCAGAAAACTCTGTTCGTCTTACAGGAAGAAAATCCATGGGCGTGATGGGTGTCAAGATTCAAAAAGATGAAAAATTAGTTTCCATGATAATTGTAGAAAAAGACAAAGATATCTTGACGATTACTGAAAATGGATATGGAAATCGAACTAAAGAATCTGAATATCTAAAAAAATCTCGTTTTATTCGTGGTGTTTCGGTTATTAAAAATGATGAAAGAAATGGAAAAATAGTAGGTGCCATACAAGTCGAAAGAAAAGATCAAGTTGTAATATTTACTAATTATGGAATCTTAATTAGAATTTTAGTAAAAGATATTAGTGTGTTTAAAAGAAATACTAAAGGAATTATTTTAATTCGAAAAATAAACGATCAAGTGGTTTCTGGAATTTATCGTGTGTCATCGATTTAATAATTTATTATTTATAATATATAAGATTTATTTCCTTCATAAATCTTCTTTTCACCAATAGAAAGATCGTATTAATCGAATTAATAATATGTTGAAACTGATAATCAAGAACTAAGAACTTAATTCCATTTCATGAGTCTTCCTTTAGGAGTATTTTAAGGAGTTTTTTGGATAAGTTAATTAAATTTTTCTGATCTTTCAGACTAAAAAATAGCCGGCTTAGCTCAGAAGGTAGAGCAACTGACTTGTAATCAGTAGGTCACCAGTTCGATTCCGGTAGCCGGCAAATAATTGGATTTTGATTTTTTGAATTCCTTGAAAAAATGCGACAAGAAAATACTAACAAGAGAAATTTCTTTTCAAATTTAATCTTGATTAAAGATTGAACTTACTTGAAGGAAGATAGACTTATTTTAAACTTCAAAGAAATCTATATGTATAATTTCACCTGTATAAGGATGTCTTTGAACTTCTTGAATACGCACGTTTCTCTCTTCTAAATTCTCTTTTGAGAATTTAATTTGAAGAACGAAAAAGTTTCTAGGATTTACGTTCTTTTCCAACTTTAAAATGTCCTTTCTCTGAATCCTAATTAAACGATTTTTATTTTTTTTTATATGTAAAATTGCTGGAATTTCTTTTCTTTTTTTTATCCTACGGTTATATACTTTTCCTGTACTTGTTCGAATTTTTGCACCGATTTGTATCATAGCCACCACCTTTTTTCAGATAAATTGTTATTAAATACTACTTTCTTAGAAAGAAATTTTAAAAATATCAAATTCTTGATAATAAAAATATAAAAAGTTAAATATCAAAATCGTTAGATGCATATTGGATAATTATTTTTTTAACTAATTCTATTTTATTGATAGATCTCAATAAAATATTTCTAAACTTTTCAACAATTTGGTTCTTGGAGCTAAATAATTTATAAATTACTTCAGTAGAAAATTGCATGAAATGGTTATCAAATAACCTACTATTTTGATATTCTAATAAAATATCTTTAGAATAAAAACAAATTCCTCTTTTTTTATGTAAAATAAGAAAGCTCAAAAGTCTTTCAACATCTCTATATCCTAGATTTAATCCTTGACCTGCTAATGGATGAATAACGTGCGCAGCATCTCCTATTATTACCAAACCTTCTTTTACATAAGATTTTGTATAAGATCTTCTAAAAGAAATAATTTTTTTATTAAAAATCTTTATTTTTTTAAATTTTTCAGGAATTTTTAAAACAACATATTTTTCTAATTCTCCAAAAGACATTTTGGATAAGTTTTCTATTTCTTGATGTTTTCCATGCAATATTAAACATGCCCAATTTTTAAATAAAGGAAGATGAGCAATAGGACCCTCAGAAAAGAACTTTTGCCAGATAATTTTTTGAGAACATTCGAATTTTGTTTGAACAATCATCAGAATACAATACAAAACTTCTCCATATTCCTTTTTCTTTATTCCAGATAAAAAACAAACTTTTGAGTTTGATCCATCTGATCCAATAATAAGTTTCGTTGATAATTTTTGATTATTACTTAAAGTAATCTTCCATTTACTTTTTTCTCGAATAAGATCAATTAATTCGGTAGAATATAAGAAATTAATATTTTTATCAGAAATTAATTTTTTCTGAAAAGCAAATTTCAAATTTCTATTTTCAATTATGTAGCCAAAGTTTTTTAATCCAAAGTTTTTTGACTTAAAAGTTGTTCGAAATTTCCAATTTTCCCAAATTTCTAATGTCGTATTTGGAACTATTCTAGAATGAATGATATTCTGCCATACTCCTATTTTTTTTAGGAGAGAGACTGAAGAAAAGCTAATTGATGATATTTCAGAATAGGGACAGCTTTGAAAAAAAGAGCTAATTAATTTATTCTTTTCTATCAATAACACTTTCCAACTTGACTTAGCTAATCCAATTGCTAAAGCGGATCCAACCATGTTTCCACCAACAATAATGATATCGTAATTTTTTTCCAACATATTTATAATAGAGAAGTTTTATATTTTTATTCAAGAAAAAATTATACATTGATTCTCCATGTCGTCGAACTGAAATCGTATTTTTAATACGAAGGAACTTTATATGAAAACATACTATAAAAAGATATATATAAAAACTTGGGGATGTGATATGAATAAGTACGATTCCTCTAAAATAATTGATATCTTTTTTAAGAAAAAAAAATATAGTTTAGCTAAAACCGATACAGAAGCTGATATTATTTTACTAAATACCTGTTCAGTTCGAGAGAAAGCACAAGAAAAAGTTTTTCATCAACTTGGGAGATGGAAAAAGCTTAAAAAAAATAAAATCGAACTTATCCTATGTGTAGGGGGATGCGTAGCATCTCAAATGAACAAATCGATACTAAAACGAGCTCCATATGTGGATATTATTTTTGGTCCGAAAACAATTCATCTTTTACCAGAAATGATTAGAAGTTTCGAAAAGAGTAGAAGAAAGATCATTAATATAGATAGCAATTTTAGAAATAAAAAGTTTCAAAAAAATCATGAAACAATTCGGAAAGACATCTCTTCTCTTATCTCAATTATAGAGGGATGCAATAAGAAATGTTCTTTTTGTATTGTTCCTTTTACTAGAGGAAAAGAATTTAGTAGACCTCTGAATGAAATATTAATAGAAATTAAAAATCTCGTTTCAGAAGGATGTCGAGAAATACATTTACTTGGACAAAACGTAAATGCGTACAGATATGTTCAAAAAAACGGAAAAATATACGATTTTTCCAAACTGATTCAAAAAATTTCTCTAATAAATGGAGTGAAGAGAATTAAATTTTCAACAAATCATCCAAATCACTTTACTCAAGATGTAATTGATTTATATTCAACTATTTCTCAATTGGTTGATTATGTTCATATTCCTGTACAAAGTGGATCTGACGAAATTCTAAGAAAAATGAGAAGACCATACACCATTGAAAGATATAAAAAAATTATAAAAAAAATTAGAGAAGTTAGACCTGATATTTTGATCGGTTCAGATTTTATCGTTGGATTTCCTGGAGAAACAAAAGAAGATTTTTTAAAGACTATTCAATTAGTTAAAGAAATAGATTTTGATGTTAGTTTTAGTTTTATGTACTCTTCTAGACCAGGAACCGAAGCATCTTTATTGAGAGATGATACCAACGGACATGAAAAGAGAAATCGACTGTATTTTCTACAAAACTTAATAGAGAGACAGATTATAGAGCATAATAAGAGAATGGTTAATCAAACTCAGAAAATTTTAGTTTTGTCTAAAGATCAAAATGATCCAAATAAATTAGTAGGCTTTTCCAATAAGAATAGAAAGGTTATATTTTATGGATCCAAAGAAATGATAGGAAATCTAATAGACGTCAAAATAACACATTTCTATAAGAATAAATTGTACGGAAGAGCAATAGAATAATGATCTAAAAAGTTTGAAATAGAAATGATCTTTTCTCAAATAAAAGAATGTATTACGTTCATATTTCAAATATGATATATTTCTTAAAGGCTATATGAATCAAAGTATCATATTTAAATTACGAGAAAAGTTCAAAGAGTAAATCTTTTATATTCAATATATTGGATAATTATGAAGTTTATTGGATTTTCTATGATTCAATTTTATAATATCGTAAAATGTGAAAGTGTATCTCTCTAATATTTACAGAGTTTCTCCAGAGTTTATCGGATTTTTAAATAGAAAAAGATTTATCAAATGGATCGATAGGGTTCTATCTTATTTTTCTTCCGAAAAGGAAATTTCAATTTATATAGCAAGTTTAGAAGAAATGAGAACTCTTAATCGATTATATAGAGGAAGAGATTATCCAACTAACGTTTTATCTTTTTCATCTAACGATATGAGAGGATTTAATTTTTCTTTTCTCGGAGATTTAATTATTTGTCATGAAATTTTAAAAAAGGAAGCAAAGAACCAAAGGAAATCAATTGATTCACATTGGGCACATATCATAATTCATGGTTGTCTTCACTTGTTAGGGATTCATCATCAAAATGAAATTGATTTGAAGAAAATGGAAAGCATGGAAATTAAGATTCTTAAAAGACTTGGCTATCCTAATCCATTTTATTAGAAATAAAAAACTTTCTCTTTTTTTAAAATTAATGGAATTTTCTATGCGTATTTTAACCAAAATGATATGAGAAAAACTCAAGAAAACGATATACATCATAAACTTTCATTCACAATAATAAGTTTCCTTAAAAAAATTAATCAGTTTTTTCAAAAGAAGCCGAAAAGTGTACGTTATTTGATAAAAATCATTGTCGAATCGGAAAAAAAAAAAGTTATTGATTACAACATCAGAAAAATGTTGGAAGGAGTAATCAGTATTTCTCAAAAAAGAGTGAGAGATATTATGACTCCAAGATCCCATATTATTACCTTAAGAAACAATCAAAACTTAAAAGAATGTCTGGAAACAATTGTCAACTATCCTTACTCTCGTTTTCCAGTAATCAATAAAAATAAAGATCAAATAGAAGGATTATTGGTCGTAAAAGATTTACTTCCATTTTTAACACAAAACGAAATCGAAAATTTTCAAGTTTCTGCAATTATGCGAAAAGCTATGGTAACTCCAGAAAGTAAGATAATCAGTGTATTATTGAGAGAATTTCAAATAAAAAAACAAAATATTTCAATTGTAATAGATGAGTTTGGGGGAGTTTCTGGATTAGTTACTATGGAAAACATTCTAAACAGTATTGTAGGATATATTTCAGACAAATATAAAAATTTTTCCGATAATATTAATATCCAAAAAATTAGTGAATCACTATATTTAGTGAATGCCCTTACTCAAATCGATGAGTTTAATAAAACTTTCCATTCTCATTTGAGAAGTCAAGAATTTGAAACAATAGGTGGTTTAATCATGCAAAGTTTTGGTCGTCTTCCGTCTAAAGGAGAATCAATTATAATTGATTCGTATAAATTCAAAATAGTCCTTGCTGATAGTAGAAAAATTATTCAAACTGAAGTAAGGATTCCAAAAAGTTCTTAAAAGAAAATCACCATTAGTATAATTTAATAAATTATGATCCAATTTGTAATCTTTTAAGATATTTTATAGCTTTTATTTTAGGATATATCGAAATACTTTCTTTTTCTCCATTTAGATTCTCATATTTATCAATCTCCATTTTGGGATTTAATAATCAAATTTTTCAAAAAAGAATGCAGATCTGCTTGGATTTTTTTTGAATTAGGAACGATTTGAACATTTCCATGTTCTAATTATTTTATCGATATGTCATTCTTAATCAATATTTTTTAATAATTCTTTTTAGTTACATACTTATTTCAGTATATCTAGGTCTGTTCTGTTATCTTTAAAATTTTTCTTCTGATTTTAATGCAACACGATTTGTATTTTTTGCTCTAATAATTTGGAAAAATTAGTGAATTTTTAAGAGAACATTTGTTCACCAGATTTCATAGATACGTTTGAAATACTCTCAAAGAAATGGAAATTTGAGATGGATAAATACCATATTCGGAAATAGAATAATCAACTTTTTAATCGTATAAGTAATTTAAATGCTTTCTTTTTTTTGAAGAAGCAAACAATCTATTTCTTCATATCTATCTTTTTTCTTACTTTTCCTAGAACATTTGAAAATCGAAATTGGTGGATAGAAAAGAGATACGAAAAAATAATAGATATACTTCTCCAATATAACCCAATATTTTAAAGGAAAAACAAATGGAATCATAAAAATATGAAAAAGCATCATTAATTTATTTTTAAAATTATCATGTTAATATTTAGGATCAGTAGGTATTATAGTTTGATCAGAATCTGAAATTTCCAATGGAATTTGAAAATTATGAATTGATTTCAAATCTGAACAAAATATTTTTCTCAAGAAGACTCGTTTGATTACAGGAATTATAAATTCTGAAAATTATTACAAAAATATCTTTTCTAAAAAAATATTTAATTCTATTTCATCATGGGAAAACAAAAACTATCAATGTTCTAAGTAAAACTATTACCGAAAACATCATTTAGTTCCGAAGAAGAATTCATTTTATTTCAAAAATAATTTTCCAAACACTAAAAGAAAGTTTTTATCAAAATTTCAATTTAATTTTAGTCCAGAAAAATATGTTTAAGATCTATTAATCAATTCTTAGAATCAATGTATTACTCCCATATGTTATAAAATAACTTTAATCGATCAAATTGGAAAAATTTTTCTTCAGATATCGAATTCATATCAAATATTGCAGACAACAGTTGGTTTGAAAATTCTATCGGTTCTTGAAAACAACCCAAAAAATCAGAATAAGAGCATTAGAATTTAATATATTCAACGAATCATGAAATTGCTGCTATAATCTCTTCGAATGAAAAAATATACAAAAATGTATCTCAATTCACAATCTCATCTTTAATAGATCGGAGTTTCTATAAAAGGTTCAACTCCATATATTACGGAAACTATCCAATATTTTTTATTCTTATAAAAAAAAATTACCAAAATTTTACATAAAATTAAAAATTGGATAATTCATCTTAAACGAACTATTTATAGAATGGTCATTTTTTATTTAAAAACAACTATTACAGAAATAAAAGAAACATCTTTTCAAAAAATTTGAAAACTATATTATATTGATCTCGTATATAAAAAGAAAAAAATCAATTAAAAATAAATATGAAAGAAAAAAATGCGTATCGACCGAAAGAAATAGAAAAATATGTTCAAGAATATTGGGAAAAAAATAAGACATTTCGAGTTAACATGGATGTAAAAAAAAAGAAGTTTTATTGTCTTTCTATGTTTCCTTATCCGTCTGGAAAGTTGCATATGGGACACGTTAGAAATTATACCATTGGAGATGTTATCGCCAGATGTCAAAGAATGTTAGGAAAAAATGTATTACATCCTATGGGATGGGATTCTTTTGGTTTACCAGCAGAAAATGCAGCAAAGAGAAATAAAGTTTCAGCATTTCATTGGACCGTCGAAAATATACGTAATATGAAAGATCAATTAAAAAAGTTGGGTCTAAGTTATGATTGGAGTCGAGAATTATCGACATGTGAACCAAACTACTATCGTTGGGAACAATGGTTTTTTACGAAACTTTATGAAAAAGGACTAATTTATAAAAAACTTACAGAAGTAAACTGGTGCCCAACGGATAAAACAGTGTTAGCTAATGAACAAGTAGTAAATGGATCTTGTTGGTATTGTGAAGGAAAAATAGAAAGAAAAAATCAACTTCAATGGTTCATTAAAATTACTCAATATTCTGAAGAATTGTTGCAAGGACTGAACGATTTAAAAAGATGGCCAAAAAAAGTTAAAACCATGCAACGAAATTGGATAGGAAGAGAAGAGGGATTGGAAATAGAATTTAGAATACTTCATACAAGAGAAAAATTGTTTGTTCATTTAGAAAAAAGAAAAATTTACACAATAATGGGAATTTCTTGCTTATATATTGCTTCGAATCATCCTTTAATTATAAAGATATCTAAAAAGGATAAAAGAATAAGAAATTTTATTCAATCATGTCGAAAAATTCAAATTTCTGAAGAAGTGATTTCTACTATAGAAAAAGAAGGTGTATTTAGTAAAATGTATTCGATTCATCCGATAACTGGAAAAAGTATACCCATCTGGATCGTTAATTTCTTATTTAATCAAAATATTTGCGTAAAATTATCTATTCCAAACTACAATCATGAAGATTATAAATTTTCGAAAAAATATAACATTCCATTTGAAAGAATTATTTTAAAAAATACAAAAGATTTGGATTACTCTCAAAAAGATAGAACTGAAGTTTTTGAAGAAACGATTTTGACTCATATTGAAGAGTATGATGGAATGAAAATAAAGGATATTAATAATCAAATTACTAAGAAATTAACTTCTCTAAAAGTTTCAAAAAAAAAGATCGTTTACAGATTGAGAGATTGGGAGGTCTCCAGACAAAGATTATGGGGTGTAAGAATTCCGATTGCCACCAAAGATGATAAAAAGGTAATAGTTATTCCAGAAAAATATTTACCTATCATATCCTATGAAGATAAAAAAGGACCTAAAATTTATTCAGAATTTAAAGATTTAGATAAATTTAAAAACAATTCAATTCGAATTGAAGGAGAAGAATGTTATCTTGAAAAAGATACATTGGATACTTTCGTGCAATCATCTTGGTATTATGCAAGACACACTTGTCCTAACTATAATGAAGGCATGTTAGATAAAGAAGAAGCAAACTATTGGTTGCCAATTGATCAATATATAGGGGGAATAGAACATGCTACTATGCATCTTCTGTATATTCGTTTTTTTCACAAATTAATGCGAGATCAAGGTTTATTATTTTCTAATGAACCTGTAAAAAGTCTTCTATGTCAAGGCATGATTTTATCCGATGCGTTCTATAGTTTAGATAAGGACAAAAAGAAAATTTGGCTTTCTTCTGATCAGATTTCGATCAAAAGAAATAAAAATGGAAGAATCGTTGAATCAAAGGATCGTCAAGGAAATTCAGTAACGTATGCAGGGATGATAAAGATGTCAAAATCTAAAAATAATGGAGTTAATCCTGAAAGAATACTCGAAAAATATGGCGCTGATACGATGAGATTATTTATGATGTTCATCGCTCCAATTGAAATGAACATTGAATGGAGAATATCACAAATGAATGGAGCACATCGATTCATAAAAAAATTATGGAAGATGATTTTCGATCATTCGGAAAATCAATCGAATGAAGTTTTACAAGTTAATCAATTGACTGAGAGACAGATAGATTTATATCTCAATCTACAAAAAACAATTAAAAAAGTTACTCAAGATATGATTGATCAGTTTCATTTCAACACAGCAATTTCAGAAATCATGAAATTTGTCAATAAGATATCAAACTATCATCAAAAAAATGAACAAGATATAGCTCTAATAAAAGAAGCTTTTAATCAAGTAGTTCTCATGTTATTTCCAGTAATACCACACGTATGTTTTATCCTTTGGAAGGTTCTTGGGAATCATCAAAATATTGATTTTCAGGAATGGCCAAGATTTGATGAAAGTTACATAAATAGTCAAACAAAAAAAAGTTTGATCGTACAAATCAATGGTAAATTTTACGATAAAATTTACGTTAAAGAGAACTTTTCAGAAGAAAAAATAATTTCAATTGTCCGAAAAAAATGTTTTCGTCGTAAACTAAATAAAATCAAAAGAGTGATATATATTCGTTCTAAATTAATAAATATTTTAGTCGAATAATATAAAAAATTTTCTTAAAAATTCAAATTTTTGAGAAAAAGTTGAAAGATTCTTCTTAAAAAATATAAATTTTCAAGAATATATTCCGGGCAATTCTTTTAAAAGAGTGCTTTAATAAAAGGTTTTAAATAAAAGAATATATTTAGTTAATCAGATGTAGCTTTTTGATATTGTTTAAAACAATCAACAGAAATTTTAAAGACATTTATGCGAAAATTAAATATTTTTGTTCGTTAAGTAATAAGGAAAAATCTATAGATAACTAATTGGACTTTTAATTAATAAAATTTTTAATCAATAAAACTTAGGATGTATTTTGAACATTATTTACCCGGAAAATATTTCCAAAAATCTAAAAAATAAAATTTCCCGAAATTACTTTTTATTTGGAGAAAATTTATTTTTAATTCGGAAATCTATCAAAAGCATCTTAAGAATTTTATCCCCTAAAAATATTTACGAAATTAAAAGGTTCCGTCTTATTTCTGAAATTGATTTGAAAAAGATAATAGAATATCTTTCTTTTCAAAATCTTTTTTATACTGGAAAAATTATTATAATAAATGTTTTAAATGAGAGTTTTTTTTTAAGTTCTCTGGAAAATTTGATAAATCGATCTTCACCCTCTTGGAACCAAAATCTGATATTGATAATGATTTTCAAGAGATTATACATGGCTCGAAAAATAAGGTCAAGATTTGAAAGTTTCACTAAGATTCATCAAGAAAAAATCATTGATTGTTCCGAACCAAACCGATCGAGACTCTTCAAAATTGTAAAACATCAGATGGAATCAAGATCCATTTGGCTAGACCTAGAATCGATTGATTTTATTTTAGATCAAGTAAAAGATCTAACAAAAATAGAAAGAATTTTTAGAAAACTTTCAAACTTTTTTTTGAATAAAACCATAACGATCAATCAAATCAAAAATTTCTTAAGAAATGAAGTTAGTCGAAGCATATCAGAAGAAGATATAATATATGAGTTATTGCTTGGAAAAATCGAAAAAACTTGGAGAAAAGTTGAGTCTTTAAAAAAGAAAGAAAACGACATTTTTAAATTGATCAAATCTATTCAGAATAGGTTAATATTGCTATTTTTTCTAAAGTATGAGACGATCAAAGAGAGTTCCACATTTTTTATTTCGGAAAGAGTTAATAGAAGATTTCAAGAAAAATACGAAAGTTATATCAAAAAAATAGATCAGAATTTTATTCTGTCATTGATGAAAGTTATTGCAAGATCGGAACTTTTTCTAAAAAACAATGATCAAGAAATGATTTGGTTAGAATTGGAAAGAATCATCATATTATTTGCTAATCAAAAACGATCAAAAAATGATACGTAATAAAAATAAACATCTTATCGATTTTCATAAAATTGAAAAAAAACTATCTTATAAAATCCAACTATTATATGGTGGAACTTTTGATCCTATACATTTAGGTCATCTATCTATAATAAAACATTTGTCTAAGGTTTTAAAATTAGAAAAATGTATTATATTACCCAATAGGGCGCTACCGAATTCTCTTCCAGTTGCGAACATTCAACAAAGATTGAAGATGATTCAATTGGCTCTAAAAAATAATTCTTCATTTCAGATTGATCTTAGAGAGATACGAAAAAAAAATTTTTCATATACTATTGATACTCTTTACTCTTTTAGAAATCAAATTGGATGGAAAAAACCATTAGGATTTGTTATAGGAGAAGATGTTTTATATTCCATTCATACCTGGTTTAATTGGAAAAAAATTTTAAAAATATGTAATCTTTTAGTCTTTAGAAGGAATAGAGAGAAAAAATCCTCTCTTAACCCACTCGTTAAATTTTTAGTAAATCATAATAAAACTGAAAATAAAGAAGAATTGAATCGTTTTTCATATGGAAAGGTTTATTTCGTAAATAATCCTTGCTTATCGATTTCTTCAACAGAAATTAGAATGAGAAAAATGCAGAAAAAGAGTTGTCGAAATTTACTTCCAGATGATGTTTTAAAATATATTAACGAAAATCGAATTTATCAAAAATAGTTTCTAACTACAACTTTCAAAAAGATCCATCAATCTTTTTCAAAGAATATAAAATATTTTGATTTTGAAAAATTGATTCTTTAATACCTTTCAGAAACTTCATTAAAGAAAAATCAAAAGCATTTAATTGATTTGTAATTCATAATTAAAAATAACTTTCTGACCGATAAATTTAAAATACGTATACATAAATATGTATATTAAAAGAAAGAAAAACGAAAAAATCTATCTCAGAGATTATAAAAAAGAGTTTAATTTGTTTTCTAAAAGAATCGTTATATCTCTTATCATCCTCCTCCTATCGGTTTTTATAATCGTGATCAAAATGTATCGGTTACAGATTAATGATCATCTAGAATACTGGTATAAATCTGAAAGAAATAGAATAAAATTGATACCTTTGCGATCGATTAGAGGAGAAATATACGATAGAAACGGAATTCCATTAGCGACTAATAGAGCGTATTATCAGTTAGAGCTAGTTCCAGAAGAAGCAGAGAACTTACAAAAAATTTTTAAAGATCTGAAAAAATTGATTGATCTTAATGAAGAAGACATAAGAATTTTCTATAAAACTAAGAGAAGATCACGTAAGTTTACTTCTATACCAATCAAAAGGATGTTGAATGAACAGCAAATCTTTTGTTTTTTAGTTAACCAACATCAATTTCCGGGAGTTAAAATATCTAAACATTACTTCAGATACTACCCATATGGTCAGGTTCTAACACATTCTATCGGTTATGTATCTGGAATTAATGAAAAAGATCTAGGTTATTTAGAAAATCATGGATCGTTAAATAACTATTTTAAAAATGATACTATAGGAAGAATAGGAATGGAAAGAAGGTATGAAAACATTTTACGTGGTAAATTAGGATATCGAAAAGTCGAAATCAACAGACAAGAAAGAATAATGCGACAATTAGAGTACCTTCCTCCTGAGCCTGGATCCGACATTTATACCACAATCGATCTAAAATTACAAGTTAAAATACAAAAACTATTAACCAATAACAAAGCGTCGGTTATTGTTGCTGATCCAAGAAATGGAGAAATACTAGCTTTAGTATCAAATCCAACTTACGATCCAAATTTATTCATCAAAGGAATATCTAATCAAGAATATCAACTTCTTCTGGAAAATAAGGATCATCCATTTATTAACAGAACAATTCAAGGATTGTATCCTCCAGCATCCACTGCAAAACCTTTTATAGCGATAGCAGCATTAAGCGAAAAAATCATCGATGAAAAATTTACAATTTTCGACAATGGATGTTGGAAATTACCGAATTCTGAAAAAAAATATAGAGACTGGAAGAGAGAAGGACACGGATTACTCAATATTTCTCAAGCTATCATTGAGTCTTCAGACACATTTTTTTATTATTTAGCTCATAGAATGGGAATTGATTTGATTTCTGATTGGATGAAAAAGTTTGGATATGGAAAATTTTCAGGTATCGATCTCTTTGAAGAACATTTAGGAAATATGCCTTCAAAATCTTGGAAGATGCAACTTTATAAAAAACCATGGTATCAAGGAGATACAATTTCTATTGGAATTGGACAAGGATATTGGACAGCTACACCGATTCAAATGATGAAAGCATTGCTGATATTAATCAATGATGGGATAATTAAATCTCCACATCTTCTTCATGGAGTAAGTTATCGAGATAGATGTATACTTAACAAGCAAAATAAATTTGAAAAAATAGAAGGTGTGGACATTGCGTTTTGGAGATTAGTTAAAGAAAGTATGCATGGTGTATCTCATCATTTCCGAGGAACTGCTTACAGCAGTTTTTTGAACGTACCTTATAAAACTGCGATCAAATCTGGCACTGCTCAAGTTTTCAGTTATGAAACATATAATATAGAGGATATATCGGAAAACTTAAGAGATCATAAATTAATGATCGGATTCGCTCCATATGAAAACCCTACTGTTTCGGTAATGATCGTTTTAGAAAATTATGATGTCGAACAACAGTTAGCAATCGGAAAAATCGCGAGAATAATCTTCGATCATTTCTTAGTTCAAGATTTATCCGAAAGTTCGGTATTTCCAGAAAAAAATATTGAATAAAATATCATGAAAAGAAATAAAAAAAAGATTAAATATACTACTCCATTCTTGATTAGATTTCACATAGATGGAATAGTATTGTTTCTAGTTCTTTTATTATCTGTTGTCAGTCTTATAATTACATGGAGTGCAAGCGGTCAAGATTTCAACTTTTTAAAAAAAAAATTTTTTCAAATTTTTTTAGGATTGATAGTTATGTTATCATCCTCTCAAATATCTCCAAGAAGATATGAGATTTGTTCTCCCTATCTTTATATAGTTAATATATTTTTATTAGTTCTTGTAGTATTTCATGGTCAAACTATCAAAGGAGCGAAAAGATGGTTAAATATATGTAACATCAGTTTTCAACCTTCAGAATTATCTAAAATTACAGTCCCACTTTTCATATCAAGAATAATCAATCGGAATCCATGTCCTCTAAAAAAAAGAAGTTCAGTTATATCAATCTTTTTGATTTTTATACCTACTATCTTAGTAGGTATACAACCTGATTTAGGAACTTCAATTTTAATCGCTTTTTCTGGAGTATCTGTTTTATTTCTTTCTGGAATATCCTGGAAAAAAATTATTTTTTCTTCCATATTTTTAATTTTTCTTTTTCCATATTTATGGTTTTTTTCAATGCATGAATATCAAAAAAACAGAATTTTTACATTTTTATTTCCAGAATCGGATCCCTTAGGAAAGGGGTATCATATCATTCAATCAAAAATAGCTATAGGATCAGGAGGTTTATTCGGAAAGGGACTTTTTCAAGGTACTCAATCTCATTTGAACTTCTTACCAGAAAAATCCACTGACTTTATTTTCTCTGTTCTAGCAGAAGAATTCGGATTATTAGGTGTGATTTCAGTCATACTATTTTATTTATTTTTATTTTTTAGAGGAATAATGATTTCAATTTATTCGAAAAGTTCCTTTGGGATGATCGTGGTATCGACTATTATGTTTTCATTTTTTACTTGTGTCTTTGTTAACATTGGAATGGTTAGCGGAATATTTCCAGTAGTTGGAATACCTTTGCCAATTATGAGTTATGGTGGGTCGTCTTTAGTACAGCTAATGATAGGATTGGGTATCACAATGTCTGTCCAAACTCATAAAAAATTTTTTTCCAATGAATTATGAATAAATCAATACAGTAATTCTTTTGAGAATTTCGAGAAGTTTGATTGAGTTTTTCAAGAAGATTTATCAATTCTTTTAAGGTTTTTCTGTATGAAACGTTAATTAATAGATCAATAAATTCGTTCTATGTTTCATACACATATCAGATTTCGAAATCTAGGAATACAGGATTATCGAAAAACTTATAAATCTATGATAGAATTCAGCAAGAATAGGGTGAATTCCACCCCAGATGAGATATGGTTAGTTGAACATTTTCCGGTTTTTACATTAGGAAAATCAAGTATTCAAGAACTGGAATATATTTTCCGAACTGACATACCAATAGTTCAATCTGATAGAGGAGGGAAAATTACTTATCATGGTCCAGGTCAGCAGATTATGTATGTTCTATTAAATCTAAAAAAAAGATCGATGAATGTAGGAAAGCTGATTTCTAGTTTGGAGAAGATAGTTATTAGCTTACTGAAAGAAATTGGAATCCATTCTTATTCTTGTAAAAGGAACAGAGGAATATACGTGAATCAGAAAAAGATAAGTTCTTTAGGATTAAAGATTTCTCGAGGATGTTCTTTTCATGGGTTGTCAATAAATGTCAAGATGGATCTTTCTCCTTTCAATCATATAGTTCCCTGTGGTTTGTCAAATATTGAAATGACTCAAATAAGTGAATTTTTTCCAAAAATTCGCATGAAGATCGTAAGAGAACTTCTGTTAAAATATACTAGATGTCTTTTAAAATAATAAAAGCATAATAAATTTTCAGATTTATTTATGCTTGAAAAATGATTTTTTATGTTTTTCTCCTTTTTAAGGAATTTCCGATAAATATTCACGAAAATTATCAATTAAAATTTAATTTTTTATGAATCTCAAAAAACCATCCTGGATCAAAATCAGAGCTCCTTCCTCTTCAGAGGAAAAGATAATTCAAGAAACTAGAGATACTATAAGATCCCATTCTTTACATACAGTTTGCGAAGAATCTTCTTGTCCAAATTTAGTCGAATGTTATCAAAAAAGAGTAGTTACTTTTCTCATATTAGGTTCGATCTGTACTCGAAATTGTCGATTTTGTAACGTCCAAAAAGGAAGACCAAAATTTGTGGACATTGAGGAACCACAAAAAATATCCAATTTTATACTGAAAATGAAATTGAAACACATTGTCATAACCTCGGTAAATCGAGATGATCTACACGATAAAGGAGCGAATCATTTTCTGAAATGTATTCAATCAATCAGAAAGAAAAGTAAAGAAACTACCATTGAAATACTTGTACCTGATTTTCATCTCTATGAAAAAGAAGCAATAAAAATTTTAAGTACTTGTCCACCAGATATATTTTCGCACAATATAGAAAGTGTTCCGAGGATATACAAGAAGGTTCGACCAGCTTCCGATTATAGAAGATCCTTAAATCTATTACGTTATTTTAAAACTCTTAATTCTGATACTCCAACTAAATCGGGAATTATGGTCGGTCTTGGAGAAACTAAAAATGAAGTAATATCCGTATTGAAAGATCTTAAAAAGAATGGAGTTTCGTTCTTAACGATTGGACAATATTTGAGACCAAGTCGTAAACATCTTCCGGTAAAACGTTATTTAAATTTAAGAGAGTTTTCTGACCTCAGAAAGGAAGCTGAAAATATAGGGTTCGAAAATGTGTCCTGCGGTCCTTTAGTTAGATCTTCGTATAATTCAGGAGAAATATTTTTTAAAACCCTTACTTAAAAAAGTAAGGGTTGTGATTTCTTTAAATAGCAACGACATTAATTGCAGAAGGTCCTTTTTCTCCATTTGCCACATCAAATTCCACTTTCTGTCCTTCTGTTAAAGTTTTAAATCCTTCAGATTGAATAGAAGTAAAATGAACGAAAACATCCTTACTACCATCTTCTGGGCTAATAAATCCAAATCCTTTTGCTTCGTTAAACCATTTAACACTACCTTTAATTTTCGACATTAAAATTACCTTAAATAAATGCATTTAAAACTGTTATTCTATCAAAAAAAAAAGGATTGTCTACATAAATCAATCAAAAATAAGAAAGCAAAGAATGGATATTCATATTTTTATTTTATAGAATAAACATAATTACTAAATCTTATAGAAGAATTTTTTAAATTTTCAATTAAGAAAATAATGTTTGAAGAATAATTTTTGGGTATCAGAACTGATAAAATAATCAAGATAATCGAAATCATTCTTTCAACTCGATAAATACTATCATTTTTTAGAACTGGAAAACCAAATTTTTTCTTAAATGGCCAAAATAAAGGAACTCCACTTTTAGTTAATAAGTCTCCGACAATATGACTTAAATAACCCAACAAAAAAGATTTTGTGAAATCGCAAGAAATAACACTCCTTTCTGAAATAGGAGAAAACAGAAATGTAATAGTTATCCAAAAAAGCAAGCTATGCGTTATTCCTCGATGCCCCGATAATTTATATATTGGAACAGATATGCATCTCATTGATCTTCCAATTTTAGAGCAAGGATGATCAATGTCTGGAATCATGGATCCGATCACAGATCCTACAATCAAGTGTAAAAAGTCTCCCTTAAGAATTTCGTAATTTATCAATAACTTTTTAAAGAAAACTAGTAAAGATATTGAAAACCAAAGATGCCCGAAAAATGTCATTTTTATTTAAGAAAATTTTTAAACTAATGAATAAACTTTTGTAAAGTATACCTATATAGAATACGAAATCTTTTAATCCGATATTCACGAAAAATTTTTCATAGATTTTTAATATTTTTCAATCGAATCATAAAAAATAGAGATTAAAAAACATTCTTTAAAAGAAATTAAAATATACGAAAAAATTGAAAACAACTCGATCTTTCATAGGAAACTCATGAAATTTCAATATTTTTGTCAGGTAGTTTGAAAAGGACATAAAAATACCTTATCAATATTTTCCAAATCTTCAAGAATAATAGTGAATAATTTCGATAGAAAGCTTTTAAAGAAATTTCTAATCTGAACAACTTGATACATGAGAAAATCGATCCTTATTTAAATTTAAGTAAATTATATTTATGTAATGTGAACTTTTTGAATTTTTTGGTATGTATATTAATTTCTTATTTTTAATTAAGAATAGTAAATCCATTCATTTTCAAAAGTATTTAAAAAAAGGACAATTTTAGTCCTTTTCAAGAATTTAGGAGTCTCTAAAATAAACATATAAAGAGAAACGTACATATATGATCGATCCATTCTCGTTCTAAAAAAGATATATCGGAAAAAATCAAAAAATAAGGATTCCTCTCATGAAAAAATATGAAATTTAAAAAATATAAAGACAAATCCAATCATAAAAGTTGAATCGAAAAATCAATTCTCTATTTAATAATCTTATAAAAACAACGTACTCTAATTAGAAAAAGATAAAATAATTCGAAAGAATGACAAAATTTACTTTTGATATTTAATATAATATAATGAGGGAGTTTTGAAAAAAATCTAAACCTAAAATAAAAAAATCGGATAATCTATTGTTAGATCTTTTTTTTAAAAATTTTAAAAATTCTGCTCTCTATCTTGAATTAAAAAAGTTTCTCTAATTTTACTTAAACGATTGTTTAATGTCAATTAAAACCGGATCACTTTTGAAAAATGAATCAAAGAAATCGTAAATTCAGCAATCATACGGAAAAAGAACAAGATCATAGAAGTATAGGGAGGCAACTCGAACTTTTTTATTTCGATCAAAATTCTCCAGGAAGTGTATTTTGGAACCCAAACGGATTAATTATATTCCAAGAGTTAAAAAGATATATTCGATTAAAATTGAAAGAATATCAGTATCAAGAAGTAAAAACTCCAGAAATTTTACATAAATCTCTTTGGAAAAAAACAGGACATTTACAAAATTATGAGAAGTACATGTTTAAGGTAAGTTCTGAAAGTAGAAAATATTGTTTAAAACCAATGAATTGTCCAGGACATATTAAAATATTTCAACAAAAAATAAGATCTTATAGAGATTTGCCTCTAAGAATAGCTGAATTCGGGAATTGTCACAGAAACGAATTGTCTGGATCTTTACATGGATTAATGAGAGTTAGAGAGTTCACTCAAGATGACGCCCATATTTTTTGTACTAAAGAACAAGTTTTTGAAGAAATAAAGAAATGTATTGGTATGGTTCAAGAAGTATACAAAACATTTGGATTTAAAAAAATATCGATTAGACTAGCTACTAGACCAAAACAAAGAATTGGAGAAGAAAAATATTGGGATTATGCAGAGTCTATTTTGGAAAAGGCTTTGGAAAAAGAATTTGATCTTTTACCAGAAAACGGAGCTTTTTATGGTCCAAAAATAGAATTTACTTTACACGATCGATTGGAAAGAGAGTGGCAATGTGGAACCATCCAATTGGATTTTTTATTGCCTATTCAACTTGGTGTTTTTTATATCGATCAAAAAAATAAAAAGCAACATCCGATGATCATTCATAGAGCTATTTTAGGATCAATTGAAAGATTTATTGGAATACTGATTGAACATTATTCTGGTTATCTTCCAACTTGGTTATCTCCCATACAAGTAGTTGTTATAAGCGTCTCTAAAAAATATATAAACTTTTCAAAAAAAATAGTTCAAAGAATTAAATATGCAGGAATTCGAGTATACCATGACTTAAAAAATGAAAAAATTAACCTTAAAATCAGAAAACATAGTATTAATAAAATACCTTATATTGTTCTATGTGGTGAGAAAGAAGAAAAAACTGGAAGCGTATCAATAAGAAGAAAACTAGAGAAAGTAATAAAAACAATTTCCATAGAAAATTTTATCAAGATGGTATCTTCTGAAATTAATAATTACTTGATTGAAGGAGGACATGCTTATTAAAACTAAAAAAAAGAATCATATACGTTTGAACAAAATTAATCAGGAAATCACTGCTAAAGAAGTTCGATTAACTGGACTTCAAGGTGAACAAATGGGAATTGTGAGTATTAAAGAAGCAATTAAAAAAGCAGAAACTTTTGGATTAGATTTGGTAGAAATAGCGCCGAACACAGTTCCACCAGTTTGTAAAATCATGAATTATGGAAAGTTCATTTATCGAAAAAATAAACTGATTAAAAAACAGAAAAAAAAACAAAAATTGTTTCAAGTTAAAGAGATTAAGTTTAGACCAAATACAAACGAAGGCGATTATCAAACTAAACTTAAGAAATTAATTAAATTTCTGAAACATGGAGATAAAACTAAAATTACTGTCAGATTTAGAGGAAGAGAGGTAACTCATAAAAAAATAGGACTTAATATGCTAAATAGAATCCAAAAGGATTTGGAATCTTATTCCAATACAGAAATGTTTTCAAGTAAAATAGAAAATCGTCAAATAGTTATGATTTTGTCTCCAAAAAGTAAAAAGCTAAAGTAATCTATAGAAAGATATATTGATTTAAATCTCTCAAAATAATGGATTCTTTGTAAAAAAACATGAAAAAGATGAAAACCATAAGGGGGGCTTTTAAAAGAATTAGAAAATTCTCTAATAGAAGCTTAAAACATAAAAAATCAAATCTTCGACATATCTTAACTAAAAAATCTAAAAAGCGTAAACGTCATTTAAGAATAAAGTCTATTGTATCTAGATCAAACTTAAATACTTTGCGATCACATCTTCCTTATATATAGAAATATAAAAAGATATTTCGATAACAAAAAAATTATTACATGTTAATAGGAGAAGTATGACTCGTGTAAAAAGGGGTACTTTTGCTCACGCGAAACACAAAAAAGTTATTGATCAAGCTAAAGGATATTACGGAGCAAGATCTAGAAATTATCGTTCTGCATTTCAAGCAGTAATTAAATCAGGTCAATATTCCTATAGGGATCGTCGTCGCCGTAAAACTGATATGAGAAAACTTTGGATTTCCAGAATCAATGCAGAAAGTAGAAAATATGGATTGAGTTATAGCAGATTAATTGAAATGTTAAAGAATTCCTCTATTATTATTAATAGGAAAATACTTTCTGAAATAGCTATTTCTAATAAAAAATTTTTTTCTTATTTAGTTAAAAAGTTAAAAAAATATCTTTAAAATTTAAAGTTTTCCTTGATTTCTATTTTTATAACTAAACTGAGATAGAAAAATTTCTTAGAAAGGTTCCATAAAGATCATTAAAACTTAATTAATTTTCTCTCAATAAACGTTAATTTGAAAATTAATATCTATAATCAACAAGATAAAAAAGTTCTTTTAAAGAGAAAGATTAGTTTAAGATATTTTAAAGAAAAAAAATTTATATAAAATATGTCTGGAAAAAAATCCAAAAAAATAGATATTACTCTATCAGGAAGAAAAACTAGAACCGGGAGTATCCATCTAATCACACAAGCTTTTCAAGAAATTAGAGATTATTTTTTCAAACTTGGATTTTCTTCAGAAGAAGGTCCTGAGATTGAAAATGAAAAAAATAATTTTGATTTTCTTAATATACCAAAAGATCATCCGGATAGAAGAAAACAAAGTACTTTCTGGATAGATCAGGAAAATCTCTTAAGAACACAAATATCATGTATACAAGTTCGATCTATGAAAAAAAGAAATCCTCCTGTTCGAATCATTTCTTCTGGAAAAGTATATAGAAAAGATTATGATCAAAATCATACTCCAATGTTTCATCAAACTGACGGTTTTATAATAGAAAAATTAGTAAATTTTATTTACTTAAGAGATATTCTTGTTGATTTTTTAAAAAGTTTCTTTAAAAGAGATATCGAAACCAGATTAAGATCTTCTTATTTTCCTTTTACTGAACCATCAATGGAAATTGATGTATTGGATGTTAAAGGAAATTGGATCGAAGTAATAGGTTGCGGAATGATGCATCCAAAAATACTTAGCAACATTCATATTAATTCTCAAGATTATTCAGGATTAGCCTTTGGGATAGGTGTGGATAGAATCGTCACAATTAGACATGAGATTCCGGATATCCGTATTCTTTTTGAAAACGATTTACGTTTTCTTAAACAGTTCTGAAAAAAAATAAAATTATGAAATTTGATGAGACTTGGATTAAAGAATGGATCGATTTTGAAATTGATAGTGAATCTTTGTTAGAACAAATCACTAGAATTGGAATAGAAGTTAATAAAATTTTTCCAAGAGAAAAATATTTAGAAAATATGATAGTCGGAAAAATCGTTAAAATTTCCGAATGCTTCGAGAATAAAATTCCTTCAAAAGTACTTACGGTAGACATTGGTAAGAAACTTTTAAAAATTTTCTGCAACTCTCTAAATAGTCGATTGAACATGAAAGTAGCAGTGTCCATTCAAAAATCTTATTCTATAAAAAATAAAAAGAAAAGAGAACAAATTTCTGAAGCATGTTTATGTCGATACAATCAAATTTTCTTTCTTAAAGAAAATAGAAATATTGTAGAAATTCCTAAAAATTTTTCAATTGGAAGCAAAATCGGAAAACATTTAATACAGTATTATCAAAGAACATTTGATAGTTCTTCCGTATCAAATAGAAAAGATTTTGACTACATTTTTGGAATATACAGAGACATAGCAGCTATCAATAGAAAAAAAATTAGTTTTCAAAAAAATAAAATCAAAAAAAATAGAAAAATAAGCCATTCAAGTCATGTAAAACTTAACATAACAGAACCAAAATATTGCCCGTATATTTTTTCTAGAGTTATTAAGAAAGTAGATGTTGGGATAAAAACTCCTGATTGGATGATAGAAAGACTTTCATGGAATGATGTTGTAACAACTAATCCTATAAATAACATAAAAAACTATGTAAAACTAGAAACAGGATACTCTATATTTGCTTACGACTTCGAAAAAATCAGAGGATCTATAACGATAAGGAGATCTAAAAAAAATGAAAGTATATTTCTTAAAGAAAAAAAGATTGATTTACTCCAAAATACTTTAGTAATTTCTGATGAAAAATCTATAATCAGCATTATTGGAATAACTGACAATGAAAGGTTTAAAATTCAAAAAAATACTTCAAATATACTATTAATTTGTGCAATTTTTGATTTCAACCTATTCTCTAATAGTTTGAATGAATACCAATATGTTTATGGATTATCTTCAAAAGTTAATGAATCTCAAGAAAAAGATTCAAATATGTTATTAAACACGATCGAAAGAACTAGCGAGTTAATCACAAAGATCTGTGGAGGTGAAGTTGGAAAGATCATTAAATTCATTTATGAAGACCAATGTTTGAAAGAATCAAGAAAAATTGTTTTAAAACTAAAAAAAATCCATCAAACAATAGGACATAGACTCTCCTACAAAAAAATAAGTGAAATATTGATTCATTTGGGATTTAAAATCCTTTCAGATTCGAACTATGACCAACTAGAAATAAAAATTCCCTCTTGGAGAAAAGACGTTTCGATAGAAGAAGACATTATTGACGAAATAATTAGAATATATGGATACAATAATTTTCCTAAAGAATCTTCTAGAAATTTACAAATCAATTCTAAAGTTATAAACAATCAAAGAGATCTATCTATGATGGATATTCTTTACTTACTAAAAAGATCATTGGCTTGTCTTGGATATCACGAAATCATTACTTATAGTTTTATCAATGAAAAATTACAAAATCTGTTATTTTTCAATCAAAATTATATTGAATTACCTCATCCAATATCTTCGAAAATGTCAGTAATGAGAACTTCTTTAATACCAGGTATACTTTCTGCAGTTCAATACAATCAAAGAAGGCAAAACGATCAAATCAAGATATTTGAAAGCGGTTATACATTTTTTTTAAAGAAGAATTCATCAGCTGATAGTCATCAAACCAAAGTTACTCAAAAACTGATGTTATCTGCTGCAATTGTAGATCAAAAAGAAAGAAGTTGGTTTCAAGAAAACAGAAAAATAGATTTCTTCGACATTAAAGGAGATTTAGAATCCATACTGTGTTCAATAAAGTCTGATAGAAAACGCTTTCTATTTAAAAAAAATCTATATTATCCAATTTTTGATAAAGAACAATCCGCTGAAATTTACTTAGATGATAAATTTTTTGGAATAATAGGAGTGATTCATAAAAGAATCAAAGAACAATTAGAAATACGTAAAAAAATATTTGTATTTGAGATTATAATAGAAAATTTACTTCTTAATAAAGATCTATTTTCTATAAAAAAATATAAGGAAATCTCTAAATTTCCTATGAATCAAAGGGATATCTCCATGATATTTAGAGAAGAAATTCCAGTCTCTGAAATTTTGTCAGAATGTAGAAGAGTGAGTTCATTTCTTCTAAAGAAAAAAATAGAAGTATCTTCTAAAATATTTGATATTTATCAAGGAAAATCAATTAAAAATGGATATAGAAGTATTTCAATCAACTTTACAATACAAAATTCTCAGAAAACTATGAGAGAACATGAAATTTCTAATGTCGTTGAAATTTTTATTAACGAGATGAAAAAGAAATTCTTTGCTATTTTAAGAGAAAAATAATAGTCTTTTTTTTTCGAAAAAACTACGACAAAAAACCAGTCCAGGAACCTAGAATACCTATAAAAAAAAGAAAAATAATCAGAAATAAAGAATTGACTTTCTTTCTGAGAAGCCAAATACAAAAAAATGTCAAAGAAAGAGGAACGATTCCTGGCATTAATTGATCCAAAATATCCTGAACTGTCGTAACAACAATCGATCCGTCCTTCTGATTTTTAATTTTTGAGACTACCAATGGAATATTTATATGTGTCCATTTGTTGACTAAAGCACCCATCACAAATAATCCAACAATGGTTGCCCCTTCCGTTATCTTTCTTAACATTCCTCCTTTATTAATATCTTCAATCAAATTAGTCCCTTTTCTATATCCATATATTACGCCAAAATACTTAATTGAAATTCGAACAATGTTGAACAGAAAAAAAAATAGAATTGGACCTAATAAACTACCATTTATCGCTATTCCAGCCCCAAGAGACGAAAATACTGGTCTAACTGTGCCCCAAAAGACCGGATCTCCAATTCCAGCTAATGGTCCCATCAATCCAATTTTCATACTATTGATGGAACTTTCTTGAACATCTTTTTCTGAAAGAACTTTTTTTTCTTCCATTGCTGTAACTATTCCAAGGATTGGGGAAGCTATATAAGGATGAGTGTTGAAAAATTCTAGATGACGTCGGATTACATTCTTTCTTTTTTCGTCATTTCTTGGATATAGCTTTTTAATAATCGGTATCATTGAAAAACAGAATCCAAGAGCTTGCATCCTCTCAAAATTCCAAGATCCTTGAAAAAAATGAGTTCTTAAAAAAACCTTAAATAGATCAGTGGAAGAAATTTTTTTCAAATGTTTATCTTGTATCTTGTCATATTTCATATAATCCTATCGTCCTCCAATCAATCTAATTCATCTTCTGAAATGTGATTTTTGTTTGAATTACAATCCCTTTCTCGACTACTTTCTTTTAATTTCTGTATGACATACTTTGGATTTAATTGAATATATATTATTGACATAATGACTCCGATAGATCCAATTGCGATCAAGTTGAAATCGGTGAAAGCTGAAATGATAAAACCTAAATACAGAAAAGGCATCAAATAACTCGTATACATCATATTAATTACCATAGCATAACCTACAACTACAATTATTCCACCTGCTACATTCAAACCATTCACAATGGTAGTCGGAATAGATTCAAGAAAAACTTTCAATTCTGATGTTCCAAAAAAAGAAACCATCATCATAGTAGGAACAACAATTCGGAAGGCTTGAAGAAATAAGGAAGACATATGAATTGCTGTTAAAGAACCTAAATGACCATAAGAAGATAATTTGTCTGCGCTTCTCTGAAAAAATATAGCGATCGTTCTTACTAGAACAGTAAGAGCTTGTCCTCCAGCGGCTATAGGTATAGCTATAGCTATACCTGTTCCAATATCTTGCTTTCCTGCGATCACCAAGATACTCGATACTATCGAGGCTAAGGCAGTATCTGGAGAAATGGCTGCTCCTACATTCATCCAACCCAAAGAAATCATTTCTAAAGTGCTTCCTAGGATGATTCCTGTGCTTAGATTCCCTAAAACCATACCAATCAAAGTACAAGCAACGATAGGTCTGTGGAATTGAAATTCATCCAAAATAGAATCCATTCCAATTAAACACGAAATAATAAAGATTAAAAAGATTTGAGTTGCACTAAGTTCCATTCTTTCACCTAATATCAAATGATAAAAAATTATTATTGATGTAGCGGATTAAATAAAAAATCATTTAAATTTACTTTTTATCAAACGAACCATATCAGTCTTTTTGTCACTGGTTATTTTCCTGATCTCTAGTTCTATTCCACTTCTAGAGAGTTCCATAAATGACTCTACATCTTTTTGATCAATAGAAATTGAATCATGAACTTGTTGTTTTCCTTCCTTATAAGACATACCTCCGATATTAATAGAACTTATTTCTATTCCTCTACGAACGATTTCTAAAACGTCTGTTGGATTAGTGAATAATAACATTACTCGATCTTTTGAGTACTTTGGATTGGAATAAACTCGGATAAATTTATCGATACTAACTACATGTGCATTTATTCCTGGAGGAGAAACTTGTTTTAATAACATGCAACGAACTTTATCTTCAGAAATCGAATCATTGATGATAATAATTCGATTTATTCGGGTATCTTTTGTCCATCTTGTAGCGACTTGTCCGTGTATTAATCGATCATCGATTCTAACTAAAACAATGTTCATGTTTTTTTTAGCTTTTTCTGAAGAAATTGACCTAAACTCATCAAATTGTGTTTCTTTTTGAGTTTTTTTTTCTTCTTTCTGTATTTCAGGATGAAGTTTAATTTCATCCCTTCCAGATTTGAGAGCATTTTGAACTATTTTTTGAAAATTCATATCGCTCTCTTCGAGAGAGAAAAATATAGAAATTAACATTGGTATGTTAACTCCAGTAATGATACAAACTTTTTCTTGAATATTATATGATTGACTTATTTTTTGAATTATTCTATTTGCTGCATTGAATGGACTCCCTCCCCATATGTCTACTAAAAATAACAATCCACTAATATCTTCAAATCTTTTTATATTTGATTCAAATTTCTTTATTAATATATCTGTATTCTCATCAGAATAGAAATTAATATAAGAAACATTTTCTTTTTTTCCAACTAACATTTCTGTTGTACGAACAAGCTGTTTTGCGGTGTGTCCATGAGTACTAACTATAATTGCTACGCTCAATCTTATTTTCCTCCCTTCATGATGTTTTCTAAAATCGTCTAGTTTTAGAAAAATTTATCTTTTTTATTCTTTTTTCTAAACAGTGAAAAAGAAGAACTTATATAAAGTTATTTCATATATCATAAAGAATATCTTTTATTAAAATCAAAAAATATTTTCATAATATATGAAAATTTCTCATATATTAAATATTTTTTATATAGTCTGTATATTTTCAAAAGACAAGGAAAAATTTTTCATAACTTATCTCAACAATTATCCAACTCTTATTCTCTAGAAAAGAATAAGTGTGTTTTTCTTATTTAAATTAAGAATGTTTTGTTCAACTGAATAAATATATTTCATCGAAATAAATTAAACCTTCGTAAGATCTTATTCTATACAACAAAATCTCTTCTAAAATATCTCAACACTTTACCGAACTTATGAATAGTTTCTAAATATTCTTTTTCTGAAAGACTATCCAGAACTATTCCTGATCCAGACCAACAATACATAGTTTGATCTTCCGTTAAAAAAGATCGAATGTTGATATTAGTATCCATTTTTTGACAAAAGCTAATATATCCTATAGATCCACAGTATCCATATCTATGGTTTGGTTCCAATTCATCAATAATTTGCATTGATCTAATCTTTGGAGCCCCTGTGACGGATCCTCCAGGAAAACAGGATCTTAACAAATCAGTTACATGATATTGATTTGATAATTTTCCAACAATAGTACTTACCAAATGATGCACTAAAGAAAAAGACTCTATGGAAAAAAGCTCTTTTACTTGTATAGTTCCTGGAACGGACACTTTTCCAAGATCATTTCTTAACAGATCAACTATCATGACATTTTCGGATTGATTCTTTTCAGAAATTTTTAATTTTTCAATGTTTTTTTGATCTTCGAAATGGTTATTTGATCTTACTTCCGTTCCCTTAATGGGCCTAGTTTCAATCATTCTATTATGATCTACTCTCAAAAATCTTTCAGGTGATAAACTAATAACACAATTTTTTTTCAATCTTATGAAAGCAGAAAGAGGAGATTGACTGATTCTTATAGACTTTAGAAATGCTATCCATTCATCTCCAAAATATTTTGCGTGAAATCTCTGGGATAAATTAATTTGATAACAATCTCCAGAAATTAAATATTCTTTAATTCTTTCCACTTTATCACAATATTGTTTTTTGGAAAGATTGCTCTTCCAACGTTCAATTACAAAAAAATCTTCCTTTTTCTTGGGGTTTTCCTGTTTTTCCATCCAATCTAATCGATCTTCCGGATTATCATAGCTAATTAAAAAGGCATTCCTTTTTTTATGATCCACTATTAAAGCCCAAAGATATATTCCAATAGCCATATCTGGTAATCTTAAAGATTTCCTTCTTATTAAGGAAAAATTTTCAATTCTGCGAAACAATTCATAGCTCCATATTCCTACAGCTCCTCCCTGAAAAGGAAAATTTTCTTCAGACTTACATAAATATAAAGTTTTTAAAATTTCAATTTTCTTTTTTAGCACTTCAAAAGGATCTGATTCAGAAAAATTTTCCTTTTTTTCATCGGTAATCTTTGTGATCTTTCCAACCGTCTCTATCGTAATTAGAGGGTCTGAAACTAAAATATCGAAATGATCTCTTAAGTTATGATAGTAACCAGAGTATAAAATCATCGACCATGGTAAATGAGATATTTTTTCAAAATAATGAAGTGCGATGTTTTTCGAATAGGACAATTTCTTTTTTTTTAGATATTTTATCATTTTATGATCTAATTGAATTATTCCAATAGTAGAGTACTTAAATTATAGATAAAAACAGAAGAACAATACAATTAATTCATTTAAAACATTGGATAAATTCTGATTTCATGAAAAAATTATTTATTTTTTATATTCTTTTAAAAATCTATTTCAATGGTTTTCCTATCGATATGATTTTAAGGATTTTTTAAAAAAATCTTATTTTTCTTTAAAAAAGATCTAAATTTTTATTCAAGAAATCGATCTTATAGTTCATCAGAAAAAATTCTTGAAAAAATTTATATTTTTTATTTGAACAGATTTAGATTAAAAAAAATGAAATTGAAAAAATTTATGTGTTTTACAAATTCTAAAAAGATATTATCAATAAACTAATTTTTGTACAAAAATTTAATTGAATCGATTCAAAAGGTAAAAAACTTGAATTTTTTCAATATAGTTATTTTCTTCTACTTTTATAAAATCCATCAAAATAGATAGCTTTAGATAAATCAATCTTAAAAAAATATTGGAACCATAATTATTCACACATCATTAATTCGATATGAGAAATTTTATAAATAATCTAAAAAGATCTATTTTTGATAGTCCGTTCATTTTTTTGAGAATTTTACTTTAAAAATTAAATTGAAAATGATATGAAAAATTGAAATCATAAGTTCGAAAGAAGAGAATGAAATTCTGTCAAAAAAAATGAAAAGATCAGAAAAATTTGTTTTTGTAAAAAACTCTACAAACTAATATGAATCATTCTCTCATTTATAGATCCAATGAAATTTATTGATTTTTATGAAACACTTTTATATTCAAAAAAAATTAAGATTAAATAGATTTTCTATAAGAAATTTTTTTGTTTTTTTTCTTATCTTGCAATGTTTTATATCAACGACAGAATCGTCTTTATATGAGTATCCAAATTTTGAGAAATCTAAGAAAATTGCAAAAAAATACATTTTTTTTGATCAATTTAAAGGAAAGCAAGGAACTTTATATTGTGGTTGTGACTGGACATGGAAAAAAAAAGGATATTCTGGAATAGTCGATATAAATAATTGTGAATACAAACCAAGAAGAAAGTATTCAGAAAGATCTAAGTACATAGAATGGGAACACATCGTTCCTGTTTCAAAATTTGGAAAATTTCGTCCTTGTTGGAAAAAAGGAGGAAGAAAATACTGTTCCTTAACAGATCGAAAATTTCAACATATAGAGTCGGATTTATATAATATCGCTCCAGTTATAGGAGAAATTAATCAAGATAGAAAAGATTTTAAATACTCTGAGGTGAAGTCCAACGTTCCATACATCTATGGAACGTGCAAAAGTAGAATAGATTTCCAAAAAAAAGAGTTTGAGCCTAGAGATGAAGTAAAAGGACAAATCGCAAGAACTTTTCTTTATATGATTACAAAATATCGTATTAGAATATCTGAAAAAGAATTTAAAAAAATTACGATGTGGAATCTAAAATATCCGATTGATGAATGGGAAAGAGAAAAATCTTTAAGGATCGAAAAAATTACTGGAATAAAAAACTATTTTACTACGGATAACTATCAAAAAAAATTGAAGAAAAATATGTCATTCGAAGAATTCTTTCAAAAGAAAAAACAAGAAGATTTTTATCGAAGAAAATTTATTCTACAGTAACCGACTTAGCTAAATTTCTTGGATGATCCATATCAATATTCTTAAATAATGCAATATTATAAGCCAATATTTGAAAAGGAACCGCGTAAAATATAGGAGATATGATTTCTTCTATATCAAAAAGTGAAATAATTTTGGTTTGATCATCTTCTTGAATGGATACTCTTTCGTCTGTGATGACATACAACATTCCTCTTCTAGACCTTATTTCTTCAATATTCAATCGAATTTTACTCAAAATTCCATTATAAGGAGCTATTATGATGATTGGAATTTTTTTATCAACTAAAGCTAACGGACCATGTTTTAATTCTCCTGCATAATTTGCTTCTGCATGAATGTAAGCAATTTCTTTCAATTTTAAAGCTCCCTCTAAAGCAATTGGAAAATGATCCCCCCTTCCCAAAATGAGGACATTTCTTTTGTCAAATAAATCAGAAATAAGAAAATTCATCTTTTCTTGATGATTCAACAACAATTTTTCAATATACTTTGGAAGCTTTTTCAAAGACAAAAATAAGTCTTTTTGAAAACTATCTTTCGATTTTTTTCTTAAATTTCTTATGTAAGCTACTAGCAAAAGTAGCGTAGTTAATTGAGCTGTGAAAGATTTACTAGAAGCTACACTGATTTCCATACCAGCTTTAGTCATGATTGAAAAATCCGATTCTCGAACTAAATAAGAATTAGAAACATTGCATATCGCTAGACTAGCTAAATAATTTTTTAAATTTTTTGATAGATTTAATGCTGATATCGTATCTGCTGTTTCTCCAGATTGAGATAATGTGATTAATAAGCTATTTCTAGAAATAACATGATTCCTACAACAATATTCCGAAGCAATTTCTACATTACAAGAAATGTCTGTAAAAGACTCAAACCAATATTTTCCAACCATACCTGCATTATAAGAAGTTCCACATGCAACTATCTGGATGCTCTCCATTTTAATGAAAATTTCTTCTATTCTGCTATCTTCTAGATCAGAAAAGAAAATATTATTTTTTGAATCAAACCGATCTTTTATCAATTCTTCGATGATTTCGGGTTGTTCATATATCTCCTTTTCCATATAGTATCGATACAATCCTTTAGTAGGTATTTCCTGATAGATTTGAGAGCTAACATCTCTTCTTTCGATTAATCTACCATCAAAGCTTAATATTTTTACATCATTTTTGGAAACCTCCGCAATTTCATTTTTTTTTAAATGTAAAAATCGTTCAACAATCGAAGATAAAGCAACTTGATCAGAGGCTAAAAAATTTTCCCCTTTTCCTAAACCGATGATTAAAGGATTGAATGTTCTAGCAGACACTAACCTTTTTGGATCTCTACTATCCATTGCTATTATGCTATAGTTTCCGTGCAACATTAGAACAACTTTTTGAACTGCTCTAAGTAAATTTTTGTTTCTTTGAGTTTCCCAATGAATTAAATGCGCTATAACTTCACTGTCAGTTTCTGAAAAAAATAAATATTTCTTTTTTCTTAACCATGTTTTCAATTCTCTATAATTCTCAATTGTTCCGTTGTGTACTATCGATATGTAATCGGATACATGTGGATGTGCATTTCTTTCACTCAGTTTTCCATGAGTAGCCCATCTAGTATGAGCAATACCAATCTTTCCAAAAACAGCAAGATGTTGTATTTTCTTATCCAGATCAATTGTTTTCCCTACTTCTCGAACTCGGAAAAGTTTTGAATTTTCATCAACAATTGCTAAACCAACCGAGTCATATCCTCTATACTCTAATCTATATAATCCATTAATCAGTGTTTTCACAACATTTCTTTGAGATATCGCTCCGATAATTCCACACATAAAGAGATATTACTCCATAAATTTATTGAAAAATAAAATTCAGTAATTACTGCTTATCCAAATTTTTTCTCCAGTTTTTTATATGTTTTTGCTGAATTCTACTGGTTACGAGTTCATTTTCTTTCACATCATCTGTCAAAGTAGTTCCTGCTCCAATCGTTGAGTTTTTTTGAATTGTTATTGGAGCGATTAACTGACAGTCAGATCCAACAAATACGTTATCTTCTATTCTGGTTTGGAATTTTTTTTTCCCATCGTAGTTGCAAGTAATGACTCCAGCTCCTATGTTGACTTGAGATCCAATTTCTGAATCTCCAAGATAACTTAAGTGTCTAGCTTTTGAGTTCGATCCGAAAACCGTATTCTTAATCTCTACAAAATTTCCAATTTTTGACCTCTCTTTTAATATTACTCCATCTCTTAAATGTGCGAATGGACCAATAACACAATTCTTTGATATTACTGAACTTTCTATAATGGAGTAAGGAAGAACAGAAGAATTGTCCAGTATTTTACAATTTTTGAGTATGCATCCTATTCCAACGCGTACATCATTTCCTAAGATCACTTTTCCAATTATTGAAACATCGTTATCAATATAAACGTCTTTTCCATATTCTATTTTTCCACGAAGATCGAATCTAGAAATATTAGATATCATCAATCCTGAAAGTAATAATTTTTTTGCTTGATATTTTTGATAGAATCTCTCTACTTTCATCAATTGAAATGGATCATTAATTCCTTGTATTTCAAACGAGTTTTTTGGATGAATTGTGTTAATTTTATATCCTTCTTTTCTAGCTAGGGATACAATATCGGTTAAATAATATTCTTTTTTAGAATTTTGATTATGAATAGCATGAAGCCACTTCTTTAAACAGTATGCATTTGACACGAACATTCCGGAATAAACTTCTTTAATATCTTTTTCATCAAAAAGTATTTCACTCTCCTCGACAATTTTAATAACCTCTTTGTTTTTTCTGATGATTCTTCCGTATCCAATAGGATCTTTTAAATTTGCAGTCAATAAACTGATCGCATTATCGGATCTAGAAAGAATCAGCTTTTCTATGGTTTCTCTAGAAATTAGAGGAACATCCCCATACAGAACAATAACATCTGATTTGTCATTAAATCGATTAATGACTTTACGAAGTGCATAACCAGTTCCTAGTTGATGTTTCTGAAGAACAATTTTAATCTTGTTCTGAAAAGATATCTTTTTCAGAACTTCTTTTTGATCATTACAAACAAGATAAATACTTGATATTCTTTTAAGAGAAAGAACAGTATCAACTACATGTTGTAGTATCAGTTTTCCTCCAATATTATGGAAGATCTTTGGTATTTTTGAACACATTCGTGTACTTTTTCCAGCTGCTAATATGACAATATTTTTCTTTTTCGAAAACATGATATTCTTACCAAATGCAGAACGTGGAGTTAAAAAAAATATATATTGAATCAAAAAATAAAATTTCTATGGACACATAAATTTTAAATCGTTTAAATTGATTTGAAATCACTCACTTTGATGAAAAATGAGCACTCTAAAATTTAGAAGATTAATTTATTTTAACTATATTTTTATTAAAAAAAGATCATATTTGAAGAAAAAAACAGGTAGTAATGGAAAAATAAAAAATCAAGATAGAAAATTCATAGATATTTTTTAAAAATTTATATTTTTAATCTAATTTAAAAAATCATATGATTTTTTAAAACTTCAAAAAAATTATTTTTTCGTATTTTCTATGAATCTATCTTAAAATTGAAAGAATGAAAGTTATAATCTTTCATAAATTTATTATCGAAAGATATAAAGAAATAATCTTTAAAAATTCATCTTGGAGTAAATCTGTCAATAATTTTTTTTCAAAATAATATCAAGTATGCTCGAAAAATAAAGTTCAGAAATTTAGAACAAAATTCCAAAAGAAATTCTATAAAAAGTAGTTTTTACAGTACCATTTAATATATTCAAGATAAAAGAAATTTTTCTCTTCGAGTAAGAAATCAAAAAGATGAAATTCATTCTTTTTTCCAGTGAATTTTAATTGTTTTGTATATCTTTATCTTCGGAATCTCACTTTCGATTAAAAAACCTTTCTTTTTTTCATCCAAATCAATAATATCGATATGGCTGAAGGAGTGACTCCAGATATTCTAGAAGCTTGACCGATAGAATTTGGTTTATGATAATCTAGTTTGGAAAGAACTTCTTTAGACAAACCACATATTTTTTGATATTTTATGTCTTTTGGAATTTTAATATTTTCATAAAAATTCTTTTTTTGAATTTCTAATTCTTGTTTTTTGATATATCCTCGATATTTTATTTGACTTTCTAATATCTTATAGATTTCCATGTTGTCTTTTTCAGATAAAATCCCAAATTGAAATAATTTTTCGCAAGTAACTTCAGGTCTCTTTAGAAGTTCTTCTATATTAATAGTTTTATTACAAGAAGATCTTAAATTTTCATTCATTATTTCAAATTTCTTAGAACCTTTCTTTAACCAAGTATGACGAAATTTAATGAATTCTTTCTCGATTAATTTAATCTTCTTCTTTAGAATGCTTAACCTTTCTTTTCTAACTACTCCCAAAGAATATCCTAACTTCGTTAGACGTAGATCAGCATTATCCTCCCTTAAAGATAATCTGTACTCCGATCTCGCAGTAAACATTCGATATGGTTCTTCTGTTCCTACTGTACATAAATCATCAATCAAAACTCCAATATATGCTTGATCTCTTTTAGGATACCACTGATCTTCTTTCAGAGAATATAATGCAGCATTTAATCCAGCTATCAATCCTTGAGATGCTGCCTCTTCGTATCCTGTGGTTCCATTTATTTGTCCAGCTAAAAATAGTCCATCGATAATTTTACTTTCTAAAGTTTGCTTTAAATCACGAGGATCGAAAAAGTCATATTCTACAGCATATCCAGGATCTATTATTTTAGCTTTCTCTAATCCTCTTATAGACCGTACAAATTTTTCTTGTATATCCACTGGTAAACTAGTAGAAATTCCATTTGGATAAACCTTTCTACTTCTGATTCCCTCTGGTTCAAGAAAAATATGATGAGATGATTGATTCTGAAATTTCACTATTTTATCTTCTATAGAAGGACAATATCTTGGTCCAATACCCTGAATTTTTCCAGAATAAATTGGACTTTTATGTAAGTTTTCTAAAATAATCTCATGAGTTTTATCGTTAGTGTGAGTGATATAGCATGTTATTTGTTTACGATATTTATCTATTTTCTTCAAAAAAGAAAAATGAGATATCGGATAATCTCCTAATTGTTTTTCCAAACATGAGAAATCGATGGTTTTCGTATCTATTCTAGGAGGTGTGCCTGTTTTAAGTCTTTTAATTTTAAAGGGAAAACATCTAAGTTGTTTTATCAATGTAATAGAAGATACATCTCTTATTCTTCCTCCTGAAAAAATTTTTGAACCTATATGAATTCTTCCATTTAAAAAAGTCCCCGCAGACAATACGACTGATTTTGAGAAAAATTGGATATCTTCTTCTGTAGTCACTCCTATTACTCGATTGTTTCTTAGAATCAATTTTTTAACTGACTGTTGTATAATAAATATATTTTTCTGTTTTTTCATCTGATTTATAACAGAACTTTTATATTTTTTTCTATCAACTTGTACTCTAGTAGATTGTACAGCTGAACCTTTTTTTGAATTTAATTTTTTGAAGTGTATTCCAGACTCATCAGCTGCAACAGCCATTATTCCGTCCATGGCATCAATTTCTTTCACTAAGTGTCCTTTTCCAATTCCTCCAATGGAGGGATTACAAGATAATTCTCCAATTTTTCTCATATTATGAGTAATTAACAAAGTTTTACAACCGATTTTAGAAGAAGCAAAAGCTCCTTCTGATCCAGCATGTCCTCCTCCAACTACAATTACGTCAAAATTATTTTTCATCTTATAGATATTTAAAAATTCTTTATTTTTGATAAATACAATAAAAACACAGTTTTAATATGTAACGATAATACACTATCTTTTCATCGTCAAATACGATCCTTTTAAATCAAAAAAAATAAAAAAGAATTTTCTTATTTGAGAAGGAAATATAATGGTTATTTCTTTTTAATTTTATATATTTTTTTAAAAGCTTAAAAATTCGAAAAATTATCAGTTAATACATACCCTATTATTCCCACTCAATAGTTGAAGGAGGTTTGCTACTAATATCATAGACAACTCTTGATATTGAATTAACTTCGTTGATAATTCTATTTGAAACTCTCTCCAAAAATTTGCGAGGGAAGTGAAACCAATCTGCAGTCATAAAATCATTGGTTTTTATTGCTCTTAAAGATATTATCCACTCATATTTTCTATTATCTCCCATAATTCCTACAGATTTCATAGGTATAAAAATTGCAAAAGATTGACTGACTTTATAATATAAGTTATGTTTCAAAAGTTCCTCTGTAAATATATGATCCGCCTGACGAAGTATTTCACAATACTTTTTTTTTACACAACCTAAAATTCTTATAGAAATTCCAGGACCTGGAAAAGGATGACCGTATATAACCTTTTTAGGAACTTCGAGTTTTTTAGCTATTTCTCGAACTTCATCTTTAAACAAATTTTTTATTGGTTCAAGAATTTTCAGAGACTTATCTAATCCAACTAATCCTCGAACATTATGATGAGATTTAATATTTTTTTGATCAAGAACTAGTTTAGACTCTATAACATCCGGATAAATAGTACCTTGTGCAAACCATCTTACATTTTTTCTTTTCCTTGCTTGTTCATTGAATATTTCTGTAAATATTTTTCCAACGATCATCCTTTTTTTTTCTGGAGACTTAACATTTCGCAAAGCTCTCAAAAAACGATCTTCCTCGGAAACTACGATAAGATTGAAATGAAATCTAGAAGAATATTTTAAAATTCTTTCCAATTCATGAAGACGAAGCAATCCTGTGTCAACAAATATGCAGAATAAATTCTTTCCTACTGCACGATGAATCAAGAGAGCAGTTACGAAAGAATCTACTCCTCCAGAAAAAGCTAAAATAATTTGATCATTTCCTATTTGGTTCCTTATTTTTTGAATCATATTTGAGATTTTTATATTTGGTTTCCAACCATTTTCACAATGACAAATACTAAATACAAATCGTCGAATAATATGTTTTCCTCGATTTGTATGCGTTACTTCTGGATGAAATTGAACTCCGTAAATTTTCTTTTTTTCATCTCCAATGATTGCATAACGACAATTTTCTGTACTTGCAAAAACTTGAAAATTTTTTGGAATTTTTTCGATAATGTCCGAATGACTCATCCATACTTTTAATTTTGAAAATCCAGAACTATCTAAATCATCATAAATTCCTTGAGTTAACGAACATTGTCGATGTATTGATAATTTAACTCTTCCAAATTCTTTTTTTTTGGACGTAATTACTTTCCCTTGAAAATATAAAGACATAAGATGCATACCATAACAAATTCCTAAAACAGGAACTCCTGATTCGAACAAGAATTTATACGAGTTATCATCATTTTTTTTTACAACACTATTTGGACTTCCAGATAATATAACTCCTTTTACTGAATCTTCTAAAATATTTTTTTTTAAATCTTTAAAAGTACAAATTTTGCAATATACTCCCATTTCACGAACTCTTCTAGAAATGAGCATGCTATACTGAGAACCAAAATCAACAATTAATATTGTATCTTTTTTATCTTTATGCCTATTCATTGTCTTATCCAACTACATCAATTTGAAAATATCTAAATGATTTCGAGAAATGTAAGAATCTTCGATTAAATTTATTCCATGTGCGTGATTTTCTTTAATCCCAGATTGACTAATCAAAATGAATTTCGTATTTGTTTGAAGTTGATCAATATTATTGCAGCCTGTTAGTCTCATACAAGAACGCAATCCTCCGATCATCTGATTAACAATTTCTTTTAAAGTTCCTTGATAAAGAACCTGTCCTTTAACTCCTTCTGGAACTAACTTGTTAACATCTTTAAGTTGAAGATATCTATCATAAGAACCGTTTATCATGGATTCTCTAGACCCCATTCCACGGTATATTTTGTAGAATTTATCTTTATATATTACTAACTTTCCAATAGATTCCTGAGAGCTCGCTAGAATAGATCCTAACATGACACATTTTGCTCCGGCTGCTATTGCTTTTCCGATATCTCCTGAAAACTTAATGCCTCCATCTGCAATCACTGGAACTTGAGTTTTCAAAAGAGCATCTGCAGATTCAGAAATTGCAGTAATTTGAGGAATCCCCACTCCTGTTACTATTCTAGTAGTACATATAGAACCCGGTCCTATCCCTACTTTAACAGCATCTGCTCCTGCTTGAACCAGATCCAATGCTCCTTCTGGAGTAGCTACGTTTCCTCCAATAATTGGTAAATTTGGATATTTTTTCTTGATTTCAAATACTTTTTTTAATACAGTATCAGAATGACCATGAGATGAATCAATTAGAACTGCATCAACTTCAGATTTGATCAATTCTCGAATTCTATCGTCGTTTTCGTTCGCACTAATCGCTGCTCCTACTCTTAGTCTCCCTTTACTATCTTGACAAAATGATAAATTTTCTTCTTTTGAATTTATTTCTATTAAAAACATTCCCTTTATATTTCTATGAACATCAATAATCACGGCATATTTGGAATGATTTTCAATCATGTTATTGAAAACATATTTGCATTTTTCTTTTTCTTGAAAAACATTTATGTGATACCTGAAAAATATTTTACAATCCGAATGATCTATACTTTTTGGAAAATTTATATTTTTAACAATTTTTAAAGATATAAATTGTCGTTCTCTTATTTTATAACGAACTAAAAAATTTTTAGATTCTACTAATCTGAAGACATGTAAAATAGTTAATTCAGAACAAAGATCTTGATCATCGATTTTAAAAATCTGATAATTTTTAACCTTTCTGATTTCTTCAGATTGCTTTCGAATAGTCATATTTCTATGAATAAAACCCATCCCTCCAATTTTAGCCAACTCAATAGATAACTCTGAACCTGTAACAGTATCCATTGCAGCAGAAACGATTGGAATTTTTAACTGAATTTTTTTTGTAAGATAGGTAGATAAATTGATACAATTTGAAATTGTTTTTGAATAAGATGGAGTCAATAACACATCATCAAAAGTTAGTCCTTTTTCTTTTTTTATTCTCAACATGAGCAGAAATTACCTTTCTTTTTGAAGTAAAATGTTGCCTTCAAATTATACATTTGAAAGATACTTAACTCTAGTTTTTTAAGAAAATTTAAAATAATTCTTAGAATGAAAGAAAACATTTTTTAGAAAATATTTTATGTATAGGACAAATCCATATTTATAACTATGAAATTGTTCTGTTGAAAACAGTATGTTTTAAATATTTGATAATTTGAAAAATCTCGAACAGAACGCACACATAAAAATATACGGACAGGAAGAAATTAGTTCATTTTTTTAAAATTTTAAGTTGACAAAATAGTCTTTATTAAGATTTTTTAGAAAATTTTATAGATTCATAAAAAACTATAAATATTCCAAACTGGAAAGACTATTATGTTCATTTATCAAATAATATCTGTTCAATAGTTTGAAACTATGGAAGAAAATCAATATTTTTAGTTAAATAAATAATCGAAGAAAAAATCTGATATTTTTCAGACATAAGTATTTTTTGAAATTTAAAAAACATTCAAAAGATTTCCATATAAAAAATTGCTCAAATAGTTTGTCTAGTTAAAAAATAAGATAATATATTAACAAAAATATTTAAATCCAATTTCTATTTGATTAGTAAAGTATTGAAGAGTTTCTATCCAACTTTTTGTAATAAAGTAAAATTTATGAAATACTTAAAGTATTTCAAAATAATTAAAATTTTGAATTTACAGTTCGATTCAATTAGTTTTTAATCTCAAGATTATAAATTCTAAATAAAAAATTTAATAACTATTCGTTTTATGAAAATATAGTTTTTTTCAAAAAGAAAATTATTTGAAATATCCTAAAAATAGGAACTCTCAAAAAGGAAAACAAAAATAAAAGAAGGTTAGAACACAGTTATATAAGTAAAGTTATCAATTTCAATCAATTTAGAAAAATAAATTTTTAAAAAAGTGAAGGAATTATCTTATGAGGAATGAATCAAATCAAAATACAAACTCAATAGAAATTATCGAATGGATACAGTCAATCGCTTGGGTTCTTCATAGAGAAGGAATAGATCGTTGTCAATACATTATTAAAAAATTGTTGAACTATATTCAACTGAATCAAACAGATATCCTCCCAAAATTGATAGAATCAGATTACATTAATACTATTCCATTTGATAAAGAACCTTCCTATCCAGGAGAATTAGATTTAGAAGAAAAGATATGCTCTGTAGTACGTTGGAATGCAATCATGATGGTTTTAAGAGCTTCTAAAAAAAATTTAAATTTAGGGGGCCATATAGCATCTTTTCAGTCTTGTGCAACAATATATGAAGTGTGTTTTAACCATTTTTTTCAAGCAAGAAATAGTAATCTTAAACAAGAAGGAGACTTAATTTATTTTCAAGGTCATGTTTCTCCTGGAATTTACTCCAGAGCATTTTTAGAAGGTCGAATTACAAAAAAACAAATTAACAACTTTAGACAAGAAATTACGGAAAATCTCGGACTTCCTTCTTATCCACATCCTAGATTATTGCCGGAATTTTGGCAGTTTCCAACTGTTTCAATGGGATTAGGTGCAATTAATTCCATTTATCAAGCTAAATTCTTGAAATATTTGCATAAAAGAGGATTAAAGGATACTTCTAATCAAACGGTATATGCATTTTTGGGAGATGGTGAAATGGATGAACCAGAGTCGAAAGGTGCTATCACAATAGCTTCCAGAGAAAATTTAGATAATCTAATCTTCGTAATTAATTGCAATTTACAAAGACTGGATGGTCCTGTCTTAGGAAATGGAAAAATTATCAATGAGTTAAATCGATTATTTATCGGAGCTGGTTGGAATGTTATTAAAGTAATTTGGGGAAGTCAATGGGACGACCTTTTTAGAAAAGACGTTTCTGAAAAGTTATTGCATTTGGTCAATAAAACAACTGATGGAGATTACCAAAATTTGAGATCCAAAGATGGAAAATACATAAGAGAGAAATTCTTCAATCAATATTTAGAAACGAAGGAATTGGTACAAAACATGACCGATGAACAAATTCAATCTTGTTCTTTAAATCTTGGTGGACACGATCCAAAAAAAATATACGCTGCTTTTCAACTTGCAAAAAGAAGCAGAGGTAAACCGAATGTCATCCTGATACAAACTATTAAAGGATATGGAATGGGAGAAGCTGCAGAAGGAAAAAATATTGCACACCAAGTAAAAAATATCAGTACAAAAGATATAAAATACTTCAGAGATAGATTTAAAATTCCAATTTCAGATCGAGAAATATTGAATCTCCCTATTATTTCATTTAAAAAGGATTCAGAAGAAAATCAGTATATTCATTCTTGTAGAAAAAAACTAGGAGGATATGTACCAAAAAGAATCGTAAGGTTCACAAAAAAAATTAATATACCAAACTTAAAGATTTTTCATAAACTTTTGGAAAAACAAAAAGATATGTCTACTACAATGGCCTTTATCAGAGCCTTCAATATCATGTTGAAATGCAATTCTATCAAAAATAGATTAGTTTTAATTATTGCTGATGAGGGTAGAACGTTTGGTATGGAAGGATTATTTCGTCAGATTGGAATATACAATTCATTCGGTCAAAAATATATTCCACAAGATAAGGATAGTTTGATATATTACAGAGAAGATGAAAAAGGAATGATCCTTCAGGAAGGAATCAATGAACTTGGAGCTTGCGCTTCTTGGATATCCGCCTCTACTTCTTATAGTAACAATGATTTTCCAATGATTCCATTCTACATATATTATTCCATATTCGGTTTTCAAAGAGTAGGTGATTTGTTGTGGGCTGCTGGTGATCAACAAGCTAGGGGTTTTTTAATTGGCGGTACATCTGGAAGAACTACTCTGAATGGAGAAGGTTTGCAGCACGAAGATGGTCATAGTCATATCCAGTCCTTAACTATTCCAAATTGCATTTCATATAATCCAGCCTATACCTATGAAGTAGCTGTTATTTTGCAAGATGGATTAAGAAGGATGTATGGAGATCAACAAGAGAACATATATTACTATCTTACTGTATTAAATGAAAATTATGAAATGCCACCAATGCCGATTGGTGCAGAAGAAGGTATTCGAAAAGGAATTTATAAAATTGAAAATCTAGAAGGAAAAAATGGGGAAGTTCAACTGTTAGGTTCTGGCTCAATTCTTTGTCACGTAAGAAAAGCTGCATTAATTTTATCCATTGAGTATGGAATTGCTTCTACTATATATAGTGTCACTTCTTTTACTGAATTATGTAGAAACGGACAAGATTGTGATAGATGGAATATGCTACATCCTCTAGAAGAAAAGAAAGTTCCTTATGTTACAAAAATAATGAATCACCATCCGGCGATTGCAGCGACTGACTATATGAAAATATTTGCAGATCAGATTCGACCTTACGTTCCAACGCAAAGTTACAAGGTTTTAGGAACAGACGGGTTTGGACGATCAGATAGTAGAAAAAATCTTCGAAACTATTTTGAAATTAGTTCAAACTATATTGTAGTTGCTTCATTGAACGAATTATCCAATCAGAAAAAGATAGATAAGACAACAGTGTATGAAGCCATTAAAAAATATAAAATTGATCCTGAAAAAATTAATCCGCGTTTAGTATAATCTTGAGGTGTAATGAATGTTCATTGATATTCGAATACCAGAAATTGGAGTAGATGAAGTTGAAATAACTGACGTTTTGGTCAAGGTAGGTGAAAAAGTTAAACTCGATCAACCTTTGATATCAATAGAAGGAGAGAAAGTATCATTGGAACTTCCCTCTCCAAATTCTGGGATCGTTAAAGAGATCAAAATATTGAAAGGAGAAATTGTCAAAAAAGGAACATTAGTAATGGTTCTTGAGGATCATAGTAATCAAAAAGAACTAATTTGTTCAAATCCGAAGAAAAATGACCAAAATCAATTAGAAAAAGTAAAGAGCATAGATCATATAGAACGTAAATTTATTAATGACAGAAATTTAAATGATATAAATGAAAAAAATCAAGTTATTTTACATGCCACTCCAGTTGTTAGAAGATTAGCTAGAAAATTTAATGTCAATTTAAACAATGTCAAAGGATCTGGAAGGAGAAATCGAATTCTTCCGGAAGATATTTTAAAATATGTAAAGAAAGCAGTTGAAAAATTTGATTTATTTTCTAAAAATAAAAAGGAAACTTCATTAGATCAAGAAGGTGAATTGAACAAAAAGATAGAGATTCCTAAAACTTTGAAGATGAATCGTATCCAAAGAAGTTCCTGCAAAAAATTATCTGAAACTTGGGCTATGGTTCCTCATGTCACAGTTTTTGGAGAAATAGAAGTTACAGAATTAGAATCTTTTAGAAAGCTATACAACAAAAGATTAGAAAAATGTGAAAATTCTTTCAAGATGACGATGTTACCTTTCTTTTTAAAAGCTGTTTCTAAAATAATGAAAGATTTTCCAATTTTTAATAGTAAAATATCAGACAATTTTCAAGAAATTGAAATAAAGAAAGAAATTAATGTAGGATTCGCAGTTGACACAAATCAAGGACTTTTGGTGCCAATTATCAAGAACGTGGATCAAATAGGAATATTTGAGATATCTAAGATGATAATCAAATTATCTGAAAAAGCAAGATTAGGAAAATTGTCCTTAGAGGATATGAGAGGAGGAGGATTTACGATTTCAAATCTTGGAAGTACAGGAAAAAATGTTGGATTCTTTACTCCAATTATAAACTCACCAGAAGTAGCAATTTTAGGAATTTCTCGATCTTTTATGAAGCCTGTTTGGAATGGTTCGAGCTTTCTAGCCAAATTAACAGTACCGATATCTTTATCTTTTGATCATAGAGTGATTAATGGAGCGGATGGAGCAAAATTTTTAGACCAGGTGTCTTTTTTAATACAAGATCTTAGAAACTTGCTAATGTAGAAAAATTTCTTGCTTTATATTTTTTATGTTCTGAAAGAAATTTTTCGAAAAATCATTAGGAACTTATTCTTTTTAAAAAAAATTCAGTCGTATTATATGTTATTCAAAAACGAAGTTTACTAGAAATAAAAAGGAATATATGAAATCAAAAATTAAGACTCAGGTGATAATTATAGGATCCGGTCCTGCAGGGTATTCGGCGGCTTTTCGTTGTGCAGACTTAGGTCTTAAAACAGTATTGGTAGAACAATTCAATAGAATTGGAGGAGTTTGTTTAAATGTAGGTTGTATCCCATCCAAATCTCTTTTGAATATATCTAAAATTATTCAGGAATCTAATTGGTTATCTGAAATAGGGATTTTTCATAAGTCGAGTGAAATTTGCGTTCAGAAAATTAAAGAATTTAAGGAAAAAGTTGTATCAAAGATCGCAAATAATCTATATAAGATGATGCGTAACAGAAAGATTAAGTTGGTAAATGGATTTGGAAAATTTATTAGTTCAAACTCTGTTTTAGTAGAAAACCCAGAGGAAAATTACGAGATTTTTTTTGAAAACGCGATCATTGCTACTGGATCTCGTCCAATTCAATTATCCAAAATTTTAGAAACAGAAAACCTAAATCGAAAAAATGTGTGGAGCTCAAATGAAGCATTGAATGTCCATGAAATACCAAGATCTATGTTAATCATAGGAGGTGGTATAATTGGACTAGAAATTGGAACCATATATCATTCTTTAGGATCGAAGATAGATATAGTAGAAGTTCAAAACCGTTTATTACCTATGGTAGAAGAAGAGATTTCTCAATTTTATACGAACACTATAAGAAAAAAATTCGATGTCATGCTCAAAACAAAGGTCTTAAAAATTTCAGAAAACTCAAAGAAAATGCTAGTAGTTATGAAAAACGAAAAAGATCAAGAAATAACTAGAGAATATGATAAGTTATTACTTTCAATTGGACGTACTCCAAACTCTGATTTAATAAATCTAAATCAAATCGGTATTTCAGTAGATTCAAAAGGTTTTATTGATGTAGATTCTCAAATGAAAACTAATTTATCCCATATATATGCAGTAGGAGACGTAGTTGGTCTTCCGATGTTAGCACATAAAGGAATGCAAGAAGGTCATATTGCTGCAGAGGTTATTCGAGGAATGAATCATTACTTCGATCCATATGTGATACCATCTATTGCTTATACTGATCCTGAAATAGCCTGGATTGGATTAACAGAAACGGAGGCAAAAGATCGTAATATTAACTTTGAGACATCTACAGTTCCTTGGAATGCTCTAGGAAGAGCGATTGCTTCAAATTGTACTAACGGAATGACAAAAATTATTTTTGATAAAGAAACTAAAAGGATTTTAGGGGGATCTATTATTGGAACAAATGGAGGAGAATTGTTGGGAGAAATTGGACTGGCTATAGAAATGGGTTGTAACGCAGAAGATCTTTCTCTAACTATTCATGCACATCCAACTCTTTATGAATCTATAGGAATGGCTTCGAAGATTTTTGAAGGAAGTATTACGGATTTACCAAATAAAAAATCTATTTTTTCAAGATACGAGATATAAAAATACGAAAGAGATTTTCCAATCAATTTTTTGTTTATGATAAAAGATCAAAAATATTCTAAACAATATTAATTTTATTTTCATTTTATAAAAATTAATTTCTTATAAATGACTTTAAACAACGTTCGGATTGAGTTGACTCATTTTAATCAAAATGTTTATGTACAAGTACAGATTTTTAAGAAATTTAGACCAATTTTGAATTTTATTAAACTACTAATGATCATAAGATCTTTTAAAAGATTTATTTAGATTTTGATGAATCAATAGAAAATCTGATAATATGAAGGTAATCATCACGGTTCTGTTTTATAACAAAATTTTTTTTAAAATGAATAAGACCTAACGATTTTTTAGAAAAATATGACTTGGAATGATTTTAAAAAAATGGCAGGGATGGCTGCATTAGAATATATCGAAAAAGATATGGTAATTGGAGTAGGAACTGGTTCCACTGTCTCTTATTTCATAGATGGTTTAAAAAGAAAAAAAAATATCATTCGTGGAGCAGTATCCAGTTCGACATCTTCTACTAACAAACTTAAAGAAATTGGTGTCTCTATAATTGATAGCAATGATGTAGATTACGTTGATATATATGTAGATGGTGTGGATGAATTTAATAATAATCTAATGATGATCAAAGGAGGAGGGGCGGCTCTCACAAGGGAAAAGGTCATAGCTGCAATGGCAAAAAAGTTTATTGCAATAGCAGATGAATCTAAAAAGGTTACCATTCTTGGAAAATCTTCACTTCCAGTAGAAGTGATTCCAATGGCAAAATCTTATGTGATTAGAGAACTGAAAAAACTGGGAGGTATTCCGAAGCATCGAAAGCACGTTATTACAGATAACGGAAATATTATTGTAGATGTATATCGATTAAAAATATTTAATCCAACTCATTTAGAAGATCAGATTAATTCCATAGCTGGAGTAATAACTGTTGGCTTATTCGCTAATAGACCGGCCGATATTGTTCTTCTTGCTACTCATCAAGGAATAAAAAGATTCTTTTGCGAAGATAATTAAATTCAACTGAGATTAATGAAAAATGATTAATTCAGGACATTTTTTAGATATCGTTAAAGAAATTTTTGAAAGACACCAAGTTTTTTAAGTCTTTGACGGGATCTATGTAAAGATTAAAAAAGATTCAAATGAGTTTTATTTCTAATTCGATATTTTAGAGTTCAAAAAAAATAAAAATTTTTTTAATTTATCTTTTTAAAATTTTTCAAAAAAGTTACGATCTGTGAAGTTACGGTTCAAATTTTTGATAGGTTGGTGATTTGCTTGATTTTTTAGAAGTTTTCTGTTTCATGAAAATGAATGTATCAAAATTGATAAAAAGTTAATGAAGATAGTTATTGTTGGAGGTGGATTAAGCGGAATTTCTTTAACCTTGTTTCTAAATAAGTTTTGTAAAGAAAGACTAGAGATCTCTCTGGTGGAGATGAACTATATAGAAAAATATTTTTCAAATCAAGATAGAACAATATTTTTAAATCACGATACAATACAAAAGTTTAAAAAAGCTAAACTTTTTTCTAGTTTTCAAGAGAATATTTATCCAATTCGAAAAATTCATATATCTAAAAAAGGATGCAGAAACCCACTTGAATTTTCTGCGAAAGATCATTTCTCATCTTCTATTTTTGGATGTACGATCTCTTTATCAAATATCAGAAGGAACTTGTTTCAAAAGATTCAATTAAATCTAAATGAATCAATCAAACTATATTGTCCAGACAAAGTAGATTCTATAGAATTTTATAAGAACTATGTTGAAGTTCAATTAAAAAGTGGAAAAGTATTATATTCAGAACTGTTAATTGTTTCTTGTCGAATTAATATCAATGAAGATAAAAGATTTATGGTAAAATGGTCCAAAATTTTTGAACAATATGTTGTTCTTTCCAAGTTTACCGTAGAAAAACCTTTCTGTGGATTATCAATAGAAAGATTCACAGAAAATGGATCCTTAGCTATTTTGCCAATTGGTAAAAAATTAGGAAGTTTAATTTGGTGTTATGACAAGAGAATAAAAAAAGATATGGAAAATCTTGACAAAATAGATTTTGTTAAAAGGGTAGAAGAAGAGATTCCTCTTTTTAATAAACTATTAGGAAAGATTAAAGATTTAGATGATAGAAAAATCTTTCCGATATATTTCTCAGTTCCTAATAAAATTGAAAGTCACAGATTAGTATTGATTGGAAGTGCTTCACAATCTTTACATCCCGTTGCAGGACAAGGGTTCAACTTGATTGTCAGAGATATTTATGAGTTTTCTAAAATTATTTATAAATCAATAAAAAAAGGAGAAGATATTGGAAGTTATAAAAATTTAAAAAGATATCAAGAAAAGAGAGAGTTAGATCGTTCAAACTTGATATATATTACTGAGTTTTTATCTAAAGTACATAATTTTTCATGTCGATCTTTTCTTTTCGATTCTTTATTAAAGGCGTTCTCCATTGCTCCAAATTTTTTGAAAAAAAGGTTAGTTCAAATTCTTTGCAAAGAATTTCGTATGATTTGAAGTTCTAGACCAGACTTTTTTAGATTTGTATGAAATGATACATTATTCCATTTTTGGAAAATTTTTTGAATTTTTAAATAATTTTAGATCTTATTTTTATTTAAAACAACCTTGCTTTTTATTAAACTTTAGAAAAAATATTTTAGTTTTTAAATTTTTGTGTTTCTTGAAATCTTTATTGAGTCAAAGTGGATTTCTCTCTTGGAAAGAGAAGGACATTAGTCTACCTTAGTCGTATAAAATTTAGTTTTTTCTACATTAATATCTTATGAGTTAATTTGACTTTAGAAATTCCAAACATATTCATTTTTAATGAAATTCTAACTAAATCCGTCCTTGTTCATCTTTGTTCATCTTGAATGATCAATAAAACTTTTTAATTTATCAAAAGAGCAGAAATTTTTCCCAAAAATTTTGTCTGTAAAGAGAATTTTTTTTGAAATGAAAGTTCTTCTTTGCAGAAATCACATGATCTTGATAAAATTGGAAAAATTATATCAGTATAAACTAACTTTTAAAGACTACTTTTAGTTTGACAAAACAGAAGAAAAAATGATAAAAAATGAAACTTATCCGTCGGAAACAAGAAGATTGTGCGCTTTTCAAAATACCATCTATATTAAAAAAAATATATTCTTCTAGAGGAATTCTTTCCGAAAAAGATCTAGAACTGAGCACACGATCTCTTTTGAATTATCATCTTTTGAACGATATAAAAGGAGCAGTAAATCTTTTAGTACAAGCATTGTATGAAGAATGGAGAATCATCGTGATAGGAGATTTTGATGTTGATGGAGCAACTAGCACAGCTCTTCTAATTCGAATATTAAAAAAAATAGGACACAAAAATGTCGATTATTTTATTCCAAATAGGTTCAAAGATGGATATGGTCTGACTAAAACTGTAATTCAAAGGATTATAAAAAAAAAGTTCAATTGATTATCACCGTAGATAATGGAATTTCTGCGCACGAAGGAGTAAACTTTGCAAAAAAAAACGGAATTAAGGTGATCATTACTGATCATCATCTTCCAGAAGGTATCCTACCTGAAGCAGACGCAATAGTAAATCCGAATTTACCGAATTCAAATTTCCCCTCTAAATCACTAGCAGGAGTTGGAGTTAGTTTCTATTTAATGCTGGCTTTACGATCCGAGTTGAATCAAAAAGGATGGTTCAGAAAGAGATCTATCGAAGTTCCAAATTTAGCGAACTTTTTGGATCTAGTTGCATTGGGAACAATCTCTGATCTCGTACCGTTGGACCAAAATAATCGTATATTAGTACATCAAGGATTGAAAAGAATTAGGTTCGGATTATGTTGTACAGGAATAAAAGCTTTGATCATGATTTCAAAAATTGATATTAAAAGAATTGTTTCAAATGATCTCAGTTTTATGATCAGTCCAAAATTAAATGCTGCTGGAAGATTGGATGATATGTCAATTAGTGTTGACCTGTTGATAACAGATGACCAATCTTTGGCAAAAACGATGGCTATGAAGTTAAATCAATTAAACGAATCTAGAAAGAAAATAGAAGAAAACATGCAGAAAGAAGCTTATCAAATGTTTGAAACACTCAATTTTAGCAAAGATATTTTGCCGAAAGTTCTGGTTTTATACTATCCAACATGGCATCAAGGAATTATTGGTATTCTCGCTTCTCGAATAAAAGAATATTTTAATCGACCAACTATTATTTTTGCTAAATCAAAAGATGGAACTTTAAAAGGTTCTGGAAGATCTGTCGAAGGACTAAATATGAAAAATGCCATCGAAAGAATGAATCAGTTATATCCAGGATTAATATTGAAATTCGGAGGACATAAGATGGCAATTGGATTAACAATGGAAGAAAGAAAATTTCAAACTTTTCAAAAGAAGTTTACTCACTTTTCTGAAAAATTTTTAAATCAATCCATATTAAATGGTTCTATATTGAGTGATGGGGAACTAAAAGGAAACGATCTTTCTTTAGAAACGGCCGAGTTGATTAGATATTCTGGCCCTTGGGGGCCAGAATTTCCAGAACCTATTTTTGATGGAAAGTTCTTGATATTAGAAAAAAAAATCTTTAAAAGAAAACATCTTAAAATGAAATTAAAATTGGTAAAGGAAAAAAAAGAAATTAACGGAATTGCATTCAATTATATTTCTAAATGTTCTTCTGATTTCGGAAATCTGGTAAGAATAGCTTATAAAATAGATATTAATTATAGATATCATTATAATAGAAATGAAGTACAGTTACTGGTTCAATACCTATGGCCAATCGCGTGAAGAAAATAATTTTTCCACTCCAGATTGTGTTTCTTCAAAATCTCAAACTTTTTTAAAAAATGGAAATAAAAAAGATATTGGAAGATTTTAAAAGATCTTATAGAGAGTTTCAAAACTTAAAGAATATCTTTAGATATGAAGAAAAAAAAATCGAACTTACAACTCTAAGAAATAAAATTTCTTCAAATGAGATTTGGAGATCTAAAAAATTAAGTTCACTTATCGGATTGCAGAAGTTAGTCGCAATCAAAGAAATTGAAATAGAAAAAATAGAAAAGATAAAACAATATCTAGAAAATATAGAAATTTTAATTGAATGTCTAAAAGAAAAGAGAGATGAAGATTTTCTTAAAGAAACATATCGTGATCTATTTAATGTCCGATCAATGATCGAAAATTTAAAAATATTTCGATTATTTTCAAAAGAAAATGATTTTTGTGATTGTTATATAGATTTACAATCTGGATCGGGAGGGATAGATTCACAGGATTGGACAAGTATGCTTTTAAAGATGTACTTAAAATGGTCTGATTTAAAAAATTTTCGATCGTATGTCCTAAATACTTCATACGGAGAAATTACAGGAATCAAATCATCCACTATTATGATCAAAGGAAGATATGCTTACGGATGGTTACGAACAGAAACTGGAATTCATAGATTAGTTCGAAAAAGTCCTTTCGATTCTTCTGGAAGAAGACATACTTCTTTTTCTTCTGTTTTTGTATATCCTGTTTTAGAAGATCCCGATCAAGAAATCCGAATACAGTCTTCTGATTTAAAAATTGATTCTTATAAATCTTCTGGTGCTGGTGGACAGCATACCAATAAAACGGAGTCTGCGATCAGGATCACACACATTCCGACCGGAATAGTTACTCAGTGCCAAAGTAATAGATCTCAACATAAAAATAAAGAACAAGCTTTGAAGCAATTAAAAAATAAGCTATATGAGATTCAGAAGAAAGAAAAACAAGAAAATCAGAAGGTTATCGAAAACAACAAGTTTGATATTGCTTGGGGAAATCAAATACGCTCTTATATTTTGGATCACTCTAGAGTAAAAGACTTAAGAACTGGAATAGAAGAAAGAAACGTACGATCTGTTTTAGAAGGAAAGATCGATAAATTTATCAAAGCAAATTTGATCTTGAGAAAAAAGGATTGACAATTATGTAAAATTCAACCATATTCGTACGGAATATGAAGATGAAAACTTTAAGAAATGAAATGAAAACAAGAAAAGAATCGTTCTTTCAGAACGATTGCGAAGATTTTAAAAGAGACCATTTATCGGAAGATTTATATAAGAAATTTTATGAAAAAGAGTCTAAAGAGTTAAAAAAATTAGAAAATTATGTTTCTGTTTCTGGAAGAATGATCTCCAAAAGGATATTTGGAAAGGCGTCTTTCTTTACACTACAAGATATGTCTGGAAAGATTCAAGTATACGTCTCTTCAAATCATATTAAAGAAGAAATTTATGAGAAGAAATTTAAAAAATGCAATTTAGGAGATTTAATAGGAGTTCACGGAAAAGTATTTAAAACAAAAACAGGAGAATTAACTGTAGATTGTAGAAAGATTTTTCTATTAACTAGATCATATCGTACGATATCAAGTAAATTTTATGGACTTAAAAATAAAGAGATTCAACATAGAAATCGATGTTTAGATCTTATTTTAAATCAAAGATCTAGAAACACTTTTATAATACGATCGAAGATCATCAGTTGGTTGCGTTGTTTTATGAACGAAAAAGGATTCATGGAGGTAGAAACTCCGATCATGCAGCCGATGTATGGCGGAGCTTCAGCGAAGCCTTTTATGACTCGTCATAACGCATTAAAATCTGAATTGTATCTTCGAATAGCTCCCGAGCTATATCTAAAAAGATTGGTCATTGGAGGATTTGAAAAGATCTTTGAAATTGGTAAAAATTTCAGAAATGAAGGAGTGTCGACCATACATAATCCAGAATTTACGATGATGGAATTCTATGAAGCTTATAAAAATTATCTTGATCTCATGGATTTTATTGAAAATTTATTTCATGAAATTGTTGAGTCAACTCTTAAAAAGAGTGGAATAAAGTACGGAGAAAACTTTCTGAATTTCGACAAAAGATTTAAAAAAGTTACAATGAAGCAATCTATCTTGCAAAATATTTCTAATCAATTTTCCATGAAAGATTTAGAGAATAAGGATAAAGTCTTTACGATTGCAAGATCATACGGAGTACAAGTTGAGAAAGAAGATTCTATAGGAGAGATACAGTATAAAATTTTTGAAAAAGTAGTTGAGAAGAAATTGATACAACCAACTTTCGTTACCGAATATCCGATCGATGTGTCTCCTCTCTCGAAGAGAAGTAGAGAGAATCCGTTGGTTGCAGAACGATTTGAGCTGTTCATTGGAGGATATGAAATAGCCAATGGATTTTCCGAGCTAAATGATCCAGTTGATCAAACAAGCCGGTTTCTTCAACAATCTCGAAAAAATGGGATTAGAAGAGACATCGATGAAGATACCTTTTATGATAAAGATTATATCACTTCGCTTGAATATGGATTACCTCCAACGGCAGGAGTAGGAATAGGGATTGATAGGTTGGTGATGTTATTAACAAATCGTCGTTCGATTCGAGATGTCATATTTTTTCCTGCTCTCAGAAAGAAATAAAACATAAAATTTGAGAAAATATCATGATTAATTCGGATTTCCGTTCAATAATCCGATGAGTATATTTTGTGGATTAAGAAAATCATTTCTATTTTATAAAAACGATAATTATAATGAAAATTGTTTCATTTAACATTAATGGAATTAGAGCACATTTTCATCAACTTTATGAAATTGTTAAAAAATATGATCCAGATATTATAGGATTACAGGAAACTAAAGTAGAAAATAGTCTTTTTCCAAAAGATGGATTCGACCATAAGTATCATATATATCTAAATGGACGAAAATCTCATCATGGAGTGGCTTTATTCAGTAAAAAAAAATTATTTGATATCAATATCAGATTTTTCAAAGAAAATTCGAATGAAGAACATCGGGTAATTTCAGCCAATATTTTCTTTCAAGAAACTGAAATTCAAATAATTAATATTTATTGTCCTCAAGGAGAGAATAGAAATAATAAAATTAAATTTAATAAGAAAAAAAATTTTTACAAAAATTTAATTAAGTATGTTCAAAAAAAGATTTTTGAAAATAAAAATATTATCCTTATGGGAGACATGAATATCAGTCCAGAAGATCAAGATATTGGAATCGATCCGTATCATCAGAATAGATGGATTAATTTAGGAAAATGTGGCTTCTTGCCGGAAGAAAGGATTTGGATGAAAAAATTAAAATCTTTTGGGTTGATTGATACTTACACGAAAAGAAATTTTTTTAAAAAAAATAAATTTTCTTGGTTCGACTATCGCTCAAATGGGTTTCTTAATAAAGTTGGATTGAGGATCGATTTTATCTTAGTTTCAAAGAAATTATTTGACTCCTGCAGAAGTTCTGGAATAGATTATTCTATTCGAAGTATGAAAAGGCCTTCCGATCATGCTCCTATATGGGCTTTTTTCGAAATATAAATTTATTTCGAAAAAACGATTTTATTTTTTAATAAAAATGATCGTAGTAGTTGAAAATTTATTAAATTTAATGGTTTTTATTTGACTTAATTTCTATCAAATGCTGAGTTTTTTAAACTTTTTCGTTTTTTTCTTAAGATCTTTTTTTTATCTTTTTACTTTGATAAGAAAATTGATTTCTTTCTTTTTGAATTTTCTATTTCTTATTATACTAATATTTATTTTTCTTCTTTATCTGGAAAATAAAGGATTTAACAAAAGTGACTTCGGAGCGCTTCTTTTAGATTTAAATGGGGTAATCTTAGATCATGTTCCTTCCGAATCATTCCTAACGTCTAATAACTTCAATCAAAAGTTATTCTTTAGTCAAGATGAAATAATTCGGAAAAACTCTTTATTTGAAATAATCCATTCAATAAGAGAAGCGGCTAAGGATCGAAAAATTAAAGGAATGGTCCTCAAGTTAGACCATCTAATAGATGCAGATCAACCCTCTTTACGTTACATTGGGAAATGTTTAAAAGAATTTAAGAAGGCAGGAAAACCAATTTTTTCTATAGGAGAAAATTATAGTCAACTACAATATTACTTATCTAGTTTTGCAGATAAAATTTACATATCGAACTATGGAAAAATTGATATTCATGGAATATCCAATTATAGGATGTATTATAAAGATTTTTTAGAAAAATTGAAGATAAAAAGCCATATTTTTAGAGCAGGAAAATATAAGTCAGCCGTAGAACCTTTCATGAGAAACAATATGTCTCATGAATCAAAAGAAAATCATTTTTCTTGTCTAAGAAAGTTGTGGAAAGACTATTTGAGAACAGTTTCCGAAAATAGAAATATTAAAATAAACGATGTATTTCCAGAGATTAACTCAATGATCAAAAAGATTAAATCCAATCGAGGAAATATCACAAAATATCTTATGGATCAAAAGTTAGTTGATTATGTCATAGAGAAAACAAATCCGGAAGAAAAGTTCATTGAAAAGTTTGGTTTAAGTCGAGATGATAATCAATACAATCGAATCAGCATATATGAATACAAAAATGATTCAACTCGACGGAATGATAAATTTCTTGGAAAGAGAAATGATTTTCCTTCAAATATCGCAGTTATTTTTGTACAAGGCATGATTTCAGGTGGAAATGAGGAAAATTATGAGAATTCATCAATAGCAAATAGCGAAAATATTGTAAAAAAAATCAGACAAGCTGAATCCGATCCAAATATTCGATCCTTAATACTCAGGATCAATAGTCCAGGAGGTACCGTTTCAGATTCTGAAAAAATCAGAAATGCACTAAAATCTTTTCGAAAAAATAAAAAGTTTGTGGTGGTATCTATGGGAGGAATGGCAACTTCAGGAGGGTATTGGATATCCACCGAATCTGATCGTATTATTGCAGATCAGACAACTATTACCGGATCGATTGGAGTGTTTGGAGTTGTCAACACTTTTGAAAGCAGTTTAGAAGATATTGGAATACGTTGTGATGGAATTTCCACCACCCCTTTATCTCAGGGTCCGATTGAATATACCGGAATAAATCCGTATTTATCTGAAATTTTAAAGATTTCTGTTGATCATAACTATGAAAAATTTTTGAAATACGTTTCTCTCTCTAGGAAAAAAAATATTCAAGATGTTAGAACCATAGCGAATGGAAGAATTTGGATCGGTTCAGAAGCATTTAAAGTAGGATTGATTGATCAATTAGGAGATTTCGATGACGCCATAGAAGCAGCTATGAAAATTTCAAATATCGAACACCCTTCGTTGGAGTGGATGTTTTCTGATACTTCTTTAATGGAAAATTTAATCGATTTATTTTCATCAAATATAAAAAATTTGTTTATTTCAACAATTATTTTATCTCAAAAAAAAGAAACGCTTGAGTTGATGAGATATGGATATAATCCGTACGATAAATATATCACCAATTTTAATGATTGTTATGCAATATGTCTTCACTGTAACATATCGTATAAATAGATTGGGATCTTTTAGATATTTTTGAATCGTTGATTTTATTTATGTTGTTCTATAAATTGGAATAAAATTTTTCCATTTTAAAGGAAAGTATATATTTTGAACTTTTTAATCATTTATTTAAAAAAATCATTTCTTATGAAGAAGAAAAAATTTGATTTTTTATAAAATTCAACTATATTATTTAATTCGACATTATTTAATCGATCTGAAAAGATTTTTAGAAATTAATTAAATAATTTCTTCAAAAATTCAAAAACGAAAAATGAAGATGGTGAAATTCAATGACAATTAGAGTTGGAATTAATGGATTTGGTCGAATTGGAAGATTAATTTTTCGACTTGCTCAAAAAAGAAAAAATATAGAAGTAGTTGGAATAAACGATTTGTTAGATACGAAATACATAGCTTATCTTCTTAGATACGATTCAACTCATGGAAAATTTCTAGGAGATATCGAAGTTCGAAATGATCTGCTTTTAGTTAATGGAAAGGAAGTTCACTGTACTTTTGAAAGAAATCCTAAGGATATTCGATGGGGGGAAATGGGAGTGGATTGTGTAGCAGAGGCGACTGGACTTTTTTTAACCGATAACTTATCTCGTCCTCATATATCGTCAGGAGGTGCTAAAAAAGTTGTTTTAACGGGTCCATCTAAAGATGATACTCCTATGTTCGTAATGGGTGTGAACCATTACAACTATAGAAATCAAGATATAGTTTCCAACGCTTCTTGTACTACAAATTGTCTTGCTCCGATAGCAAAAATCATACATGAGAATTTTAAGATCCAACAAGGAATAATGACGACAGTACATGCGGCTACTGCTACTCAAAAAACTGTCGATGGACCTTCCATTAAAAATTGGAGAGATGGAAGAGGTGCAATGCAAAATATCATACCTTCTACAACTGGAGCAACTCAAGCCACTGGGAAAATTATTCCTGATTTAAAAGGAAAATTAACTGGAATGGCTTTTAGAGTGCCAATCTCTAATGTATCTGTAGTTGACTTAACAGTATCATTAAAGTATTCGACTTCTTTTAACAGAATTTGTGAACTGATAGAAGATGCTTCTAAAACGTATTTAAAAGGAATTTTGGGATATACAGAAGAAGAAGTCGTTTCAAGCGATTTTAATGGAAATACGCTAGTATCTATTTTTGATGTTAAAGCAAGTTCATTATTGAACGGAAATTTTGCAAAACTAATCTCATGGTACGATAATGAAACTGGATATTCTGAAAAAGTTTTGGATTTAATTGAGCACATTCATCGACAATAGATCTTATTTTAAAGATTTTTAGATATGTCTGAGCTGAGAAAAGTTTTGAGAAATAATTTTATCGGAGATAAAATTATCATGAATAGTTGGATAGGCTTCTCTCTTCTGAAAGAGATATAATTATATGTTCGAAATAATCAGATCTTTTAAAAATCTTTGTAACTATTAATTAATTAAAAATTAAAGAATAACTGATACTTTTATGTCGTCAACCATCAAAAAAAATAAAATTGGTCTCGTGGAAGGAAGAAAGATATTAATTACGGGAATATCTGGAAAGCTTTCCATTGCTTATGGAATAGCAAAAGTCTTATACCAAAATGGAGCGAAATTGGCTTTCAGTTGTCAAAATGAAAGAATTAAATCGAGAGTGGAAAAAATAGCAAGACAGTTTGAATCTGAAATTGTTATTCCTTGCGATGTTTCTTCAGATGAAAACATAAGGATTTTTTTTAGTCGATTAGAAAAAATTTGGGGTCAGTTTGATGGGTTCGTTCATTCAATAGCATACGCGAACCAGAATCAATTTCGAGGAAATTATTTAAATGTCGTAACAAGGAAGGATTTTGAAGTAGCACATAGCATCAGTTCTTACAGTTTGGTAGAAATGGTGAAATCTTGTAGAAGTATGTTAAGAAAAGGATCGACTGTACTGACTATAACCTATATTGGATCTTCTTTATCAATTCCGAACTATAATGTCATGGGTCCTGCTAAAGCATCTCTTGAATCCAATGTTCGATACATAGCAAGTTCTCTCAAAGAGAGTAAGATTAGAATCAATGCAATTTCATCTGGGCCTATTCTAACAATTTCGTCTTCAAGAATTAGAAACTTCCGAAAAATGCATAGAAGATTTGAAAAAAACATTCTGACAGAAAAAATTTCAATAGAAGATATAGGAAAATGTGCAGTTTTCTTGTGTTCTGATCTTTCTTCTGGAATTAATGGGGAAATCATTCATGTAGACGGAGGTTTTAACTTCGTTTATGGAAATTGTTTTGAGGAAGAATGAAACGTTTTAACTTTTAAAAAAGGATTTTTTAATGAAAACAAACTTTTCACTTGACTTTTTTCCATACTATCAAAATAAAATCTTTCTTTCCCTTTCTGACAATAGAGTATCTCTGAAATATCTGTTCGTTTTCTGAAAAAATGAATCTTTTATCTTCGCATGGATGAAAATTAACTGAGATTGAGTGATTTTCGATCATATTTCTTGCTTGACTTTTGGAATCCAAAAGTTTAGATTTTACTAAAATTTCCTGAATGTCGTATCTTCTAGAAAGATCGATCTCTATCTTAGGAACTCCTAGTTTTAGAAAATTTCGAAAATCCTCCTCTTTGAATTGAGAAATTTTTTGGTATTCAAATATTTTTTTAGATATATCATGAGCCATATCTGAAAGATATTTTCCATGAATAATCTCAGTAACTTTTTTTGCTAAAAAGTACTGAATTTTTTTAGGATATTTTTTCATTTCTAAATTGTGTATTAGAGTAGAATTGCTCATTAAAAGAAGATAAAAAAACATCTGAGCGTTTCGATCATCTAGATTAATCCAAAATTGATAGAAACAATATGGGCTTGTTTTTTTAGGATCTAACCAAATGTTATTTTTTTCTGTTTTTCCAAACTTTCTTCCTATCGAATTTGTTATCAATGAAAAAGTCAATCCGAATACCTCTTTTCTAGATAATTTTTTTATTAGTTCGATACCGACAATAATATTTGACCATTGATCTGACCCTCCAATTTGGAGAGAAGCATGATAATCTGTATATAATTTGTAAAAATCGTACGCTTGCAATAAACTATAAGAAAATTCTGAGAAAGAAATTCCTTGACGGTTTTCTAATTTATTTTTAATTAGTTCTTTACGAAGCATATTTTTAATTGAAAAATTTCTTCCTACCGTTGTTAGAAAATCTATTATCTTCATTCTTTCAAACCATTCAATATTATTGACAATGATCGCTTTATTTTTTTTGTGATTAGAATCGAAAAAGATTCCTATTTGGTTGTATATCTTTCTTGTCCAACTTTCTATTTGATCTACTTGATTTATTGATCTTTCAGAATCTCTGAAACTAGGATCTCCTATTAAGCTTGTTGCCCCTCCTACTAATATGATCGGTTTATGTCCGAAGTTTTGAAATGTTTTTAATAAAAACAATGGAATGAGATGACCTACATGCAAACTATCGGAAGTAGGATCGAAACCACAATAAAGAGTAATATTCTTTTTTAAAATAGTTTGAACTAATTTTTTCTCGTGAATCAACTGATCGATTAACTTAAGTTCTTTAAAAATTTTAATTAAATTTCTCTTTTCGTGTTTCATATTTATTATCTTGAGGGATTATTTTTTACATTCAATGAGAGATTCATAAATTGAATATGTTTTCCGATGATATGATAAAGAAAAATTCTCATTTTTTCCAAAAGAAAAACCATAAAATTAGAAAAAATATGTTAAGCAGAAATCAATCTTTTGAAAAAATGTTCCTACAATTATCAAAGAGTTTCTAATACGCCTAAGCATTTTAGGAGCACATAATCTTAACCATGTTTTAAATGATGAGACATTCTTCCTAGAATATTTCAGTTTGATTAGTTTTTTTTAATCACATCATTTAACATTTTCTGTAACTTACCTTCAAAATATAATGATTTCATAATATCGTATCCACCTATAAATTGACAGTTAACCCAGAATTGTGGAAAGGTAGGCCAATTGGAATATTTTGGCAAGTTTATACGAATATCCTTATGCTTCAAGACATCAATATACGCGAATCTTACTTTACATAAATTTATAATTTGTACTGCTCTCATTGAGAATGTGCAACTTGGATAATCTGGTGACCCTTTCATATATAACAGAAACTTATTTTTCTTGATTTGTTCTTCTATTTTTTTTATTGTGTTCATAAATAATTTCCTAAAAAGGAATGAAGATCTTTTCTTATTATAATTCAAAAGAAGTACTTAAAATTAATATCTCTTGTTTTTTTTGATTAAAAATTTACTTTTAACTCTCCGACGTTTTTGAAAATCTTTCAATTAGAAAAGCACTTCATGCACGTTACAAAATGAGCAAAATTCATTCTTATCTGTTTAATTCATAGAATTTTTGATGATCTTGAAAAAATATTTATAAAAACTTTATGTTTGTAGATACAATAATATGAATCAATTTTAATTTAAATTACTTAATGATCTTTTTTTTATTTATTAAAAAATAAATTTCATTAAAATAATTCATTTTAGTAAATTATTGTTACAGATTTTTCAAACTTAAAAAAATATTCGATCAGTATAAAATATAATTTTATGAAAAAGACAAAAATAATTTGTACTATTGGACCTAAAACAGAATCTGAATATATGTTATCTAAATTGATTGATCATGGGATGGACGCTATCCGATTAAATTTTTCTCATGGAAGTCATCAAGAACATGAAAGGAGAATCGAGAATATTCGTAAGATATGTATTAAGAAAAAAAAACAAATAGCTATTTTACTAGATACAAAGGGTCCAGAAATAAGAACGATGAAGTTGAAAGAAAATAAAGATATTTTTCTAAAAACCGGACAAAAATTCGTATTAACTACAGATTCTTCCATATTAGGAGATCAAAATCAGGTAGCTGTGACTTATTCAAAATTACATGAAGATCTGAAGGGAGGGGATTCTATTTTAATCGATGATGGACTCATCGAAATGAAAGTTTTATTGATTGACAATCAAAGAATTATTTGTAAGGTATTGAATAACGGAACATTAGGGGAAAGTAAGAGTATCAATTTACCAGGAATTTCTATAAATTTTCCATCATTGTCTCAACAAGATATGAACGATCTAATTTTTGGATGCCAAAAAAAAGTAGATTTTATTGCAATTTCATTTGTCAGAAAACGATCTGATGTTAGAGAGGTGAAAAAATTGTTGAGAAACTATGGAGGAAAAAAAATTTCTATAATTTCCAAGATAGAAAATCAAGAAGGACTTAACAATTTTGAAAGTATATTGGAAGAATCAGATGGAATTATGGTTGCTAGAGGAGATCTTGGAGTAGAAATTCCAGTAGAAGAAGTTATATTTGCACAAAAAATGATGATTTCAAAATGTGTCAAATCCTCCAAAATTGTAATCACAGCTACTCAGATGTTAGATTCTATGATTAAAAATCCGAGACCTACAAGAGCAGAAGCTGGAGATGTCGCTAATGCGATTCTAGACGGAACAGATGCAGTTATGTTGTCTGGAGAAAGTGCGACTGGTAGATATCCAATTCAATCTGTTAAAATTATGTCCAACATCTGTGAAAGAACCGACTTCATTATGAATCATATCGATTATAGAACAATTTACAAGAAGAGAACTACAATCACTGAAGCAGTTTGTCACAGTGCTGTAGAAATTTCTGAAAATTTAGGTGCTAAACTGATTATTGTAGCTACTCTTGGAGGAAAATCTGCAAGATCTATTCGAAAATATTTTCCCAAAGCTCTAATTTTAGCATTAACTACTCGAAAAGAGACGGTTAACCAGCTGCTTCTCGTAAAGGGTGTTTTTCCAAAGTTAGTTGAAAAATTTGTTTCAACTGATGATTTTTATATTAAAGGAAAAAAAATTGCTCTTGAAGAGGAGGTCGGTCAAAAGGGAGATATCATCATAATGGTTTGTGGAGCACTAGTTCCTAGTGGAACCATTAATACTTCCTCAATTCATATCTTGTAATTTTCTGAAGAGATTTTGAAAGTATGAAAAAATTGATTTTCATTATAGATAAGTATATAATAAGATCTCTCTTAATAGATTTTAATGTGTGATTGAATCCTCCTTTCAGGAGGACTTTGAAATTTTACGCTTTGCAAAGTTAAAAATATAACCGAAGACATTGGAGTATATCATGAAGAATAAATTTATCTTGTGTTTTCTCACTCTGATTTTTTTAACACTTTCCGGATGTACCACAAATAATCAGACCAAAAAGATAAGTTCTGATTTAAATTCTTTAAAGGATAAAGTAGAGAACATATCTGAAGAAACCCAATCAATACAAACTGATCTTCAAAATACAAAGGAGGAAGCTGTTCGAGCTAACCAAAGATTAGATAATCAAGTTCATAAATACAAAAAATAAAGTCTTTGAGAGAAGAAAGAGTTCTGTTGACAATCTAAAAAAATAGAAGATGACTTTAAGATTAATTTTTTGACATTTTTAGTTTGATAGGAATTCCAGAACAATCTAAAACAGTTTTTAAAAAACATTCTTCTTCTATTTTATTAGTTTTTAAGAACTTCTTGAGTTCCGGATCTTTTTCATAAAACTTAGAGGTAGTTCTTTGATTTTTAGATTCATTATCTTCTGAAATTGGACGATGAACTTCAATATAGCAGTCTCCGCTTGGTTCCTTGGAATATTTGATTGGTTCATTGATAACTCTAACTTTATCTCCGATTTTAACCGAACTAAATAATTTTTTTATGTCTTCTTTTCTCAATCTGATACATCCAGAAGTTACTCTCGAACCTATTCCAAAATTCTCATTGGTTCCGTGAATTAAATACTCTCCTTTTCCATAGGATAATCTCATAGCATACATACCCATAGGGTTGTTAATACCAGAAGGAACGACCTCAGGAAGTTTTATTCCCTCAAGTTCATATCTCTTACGTATATTCTTGGTTGGAATCCATACCGGTTTTTTAATCATTTGAATGATTTTAGCCTCAAATGTAGGAGTACTTGCTTCTTTTTGTCCAATTCCTACTGGATATACTGAAACTATATTCTTCTTTTTAAGAAAATGATACAATCTTAGCTCTGCAAGATTGATTAAGATATCTTCGTCTTCTTTTAAATTAGGAATTATCATCTGAGACGGTATAATTATTTGACTGCCAGGTCTCGGGAGATAAACATCTATTTTTGGATTTATCCGAAGTGTTCCTAGTAATCCAACTTGGAATCGACTCATAATATCTTCCAGAGATTCTTTTTTTTTTGGAACGGTATACTTTTCTATTTTTCCTATTAATCTTCCTCCATATGGATTTAATAAGTAATCTCTTGCAAAAACAAGAGAAGAAGTAGGAAAGTAAAAGATAAAAAATAAAATTATTTTAAAAAATATCGGAAATTTTCTGTAATTTTTTATCATAAAACCAAAGAACTAAAGAAAGTTATATCAAATTCTAAAAAATTTCTATAATAATCTAGAAAAAATATTTTGAATAATAGCATGCAATCCACTACTTCTAGATGGAGATATATATCTTTCGATTGATAATTTTTTAAAAAAAGAGTTTAAATCAGTACGAAGTACTTCACGAGAACTTCTTTTATTAAACAGAACGACTAAAATTGCAATCAATCCTCTTACTATTGCTGCATCACTATATCCGTTGATATGAGCTACATCTCGATCATCTTTTTCTACAACAATCCAAACTTTACTTTGACAACCAGAAACCTCATTTTCTTTATTTCTTTGTTTTTTTGACAGAGGAACTAACTTTTTTCCTAAATCGATCAGATACAAATATTTTTGTTCTAAATCATCACAACAAAGAAAGTTTTTCAAAAGTTTCTTCTTTTCAGGTAAGGAAGACATTCTTGGTATCATAAAGTTATTCACGACTCAACAATTTTTCAACATATTTTAATTTTTCTACTAAAAAATCTATCTCTTTTTTTTGATTATAGATAGCCAACGATATTCTACACATGGAAGATACTCCATAGAAGTTCATCAATGGAATAGCACAATGATGTCCTGTTCTTATAGATATAGAATATAGGTCCAAAAACCTTCCGATGTCATAAGAATGACATCTACCGATATTAAAGGAAATAATGGATTTTCTTTTTTTTAAAGTACCATATAAACGTATGGATCTTATTTCTTTAAGCTTGTAATAAGTATATCGAATCAAATCTTCTTCATAACGAGAAATGTTTTCATATCCTATTTCTGATATGTACTTTAAAGCTTCTCCTAATCCTATTATTCCAACAACGTTTATTGTTCCAGATTCAAACTTCCAAGGTGATTTTTCGTAAGTAATACTTTTTATTTTATGCTTTTGATCGAAAGAAGTGTAAGATATGTCCATTTCTTTAACCATCCCTCCCCCGCTTTGCCAAGGATCCAATTGGTTTAATATTTTCTTCTTTCCATACAAAATTCCAATTCCTGTCGGACCATACATCTTATGTCCAGAAAAAACATAAAAGTCACAATCTATTCTTTGAACGTCAACCGGATAATGAGATATATATTGAGCTCCATCTATTAGGACATGTAATTTAGAATTTTTCATATCGGAAAACTTTTTGGCGCATTCAATAATTTTTCGAACAGGATTGATGGTTCCTAAAACATTCGACATATGAGTGACTGATAAAAACTTAGTTTTAGAATCGATCATTTTTTTTAAGTTTTTTAAATCAATCTCTCCTTCTTTATTAATTGGTAAAATTCTAATCTCAAATCCCACTTGATTGGATAAAATATACCAAGGAACAATATTTGAATGATGTTCCATCTGACTAATAATTATGTTGTCTCCAGAATGTACAAACTTTTTCACGTACGAATAAGCTACCAAATTTATACTTTCTGTTGTATTTTTAGTAAATACGATTTCTGATCTATCAGAAGCATTGATAAATTTTGATATTTGATAACGAACAGACTCAACTTGTTCAGTAGATTGATCGGACAAAATGTTCGATCCTCTGTGAATAGAAGAATAAAAATAGTCTAAAAAATGTTCTTCTTTCTTTCTAACTTGTATTGGTTTTTGAGAACTAGCCGCATTATCTAAATATATTAACGGAAACCCATTAATCCTTCTTGACAAGATCGGAAATTGTTTTCGAATAAGATCTGAATCTATAATAGAAGTATGCATTACAAACCTTTTAATATCTTATTTTTAATTGTTTGGCGTATCTTATCTTTGACACATTTTACGTGAATTTTTTTCAACGTTTTCTCAAAGAAAGAATTGATAATCATTTCCTTCGATTTATCTTCAGATATTCCACGAGAACACAAATAGAATATTAAAGATTTATCAATATTTCCAACAGTCACACCGTGAGAGCAACTGGATTCCTTATTGTAGATATTCAGATGAGGAGAAGAAAAAACTTTTGAATTTTTTCCGAAAATAAGGTTTCTATTTAAAATTTTTCCGTAAGAAAAAGGAGATTGATGAAATATCTGAATATTATTTTTTAAACTAATTGAACTCTTACCTAAAGTTACCATGTTGTATATTTGTTCACTTTTTCCAAAAGGACAAATATGATCGATCGAAATGTAATTACTATTTTTTTCCGACTGTTTTTGAAGAGATAAACCGTTCAAATTTACTCGACTGTTATATCCATTTAAACAAATTTTTATAATGTTTTGAGAATCTTTTGAACCTAAAGTAATATTATTGTATTTTAGAAAACTATTTCTTTTTAAAGAAGCTCCTGAATATGAATGATGTAAGTTTTGATCATTCTCCAAATTTACCCTATCGTACTGTAGAGTACTATTCTCTTCAACACTGAAAGTGAATAAACTATTTGTAAAACATGAAAAACGATTAATTGAAAGAAAAACTTCGATTATTTTGATCTTACTATTTTGAAGAATTTCTAAGAAATACCTACAATGATTAATATTTGAAAATCGGTTTTCCTCGATTCCATAGGAAAAATTAAATATGTATAATACCCTTCTTGGATAACTATTTTCTTGAGATCGGATATATATCACTTTATTAGATATGAACTGCGTTATGTAAGAAAAAGGATCCTCTATTTCTACAAAGTTTCGTAAAATAGAAGAATGATTTCCATTAAAAATTTTTACTTGATAAGGACTATCTTGATAATTACTTTCCTCAGGTATAATTGATCCATTTAAAATGCATAATTTCCAATACTTTTCTGTCGAAGAATTTCCAAAAAATAACTTAATTGCTTTCCTAACTTTTTGAATTTTTTTTTCACAAAGTTTATTAAAAATATACTTTCTTTTCAAAACTTCCTTTAAAAAATCTACATTGACTTTTTCTTGAATGAAGAAACGAAAGTCTTCTCTTTCTAAAAATCTAAAATCAATCGAACCTTCCTTAGTTCGAAATAAATTATAAATCTTCTTTCTTATTTTTTTATCTTTAAATTCTTTTTTATCTTTCATAAATCCAACTATATCCATCTTTTTCTATCTTTTTAGATAGAAGATACGTACCAGACTTTATGATGGTTCCTTGATGCAAGATGTGCACAAAATCTGGATTGATATAATCGATAAGATTTTGATGATGCGTAATTAAGATAAAAGATCTCTTTCGATTTATCATTGATTTGATTGAATTAGCTATTAACTTTAAAGAATCTACATCTAAACCAGAATCAATTTCATCTAAAATACAAAGATCTGGATCTAGAACTAACATTTGTAAAATATCGTTCCTTTTCTTTTCTCCTCCTGAAAAACCTACATTTACACATCGATTTAACATATCTTTAGAGATTTTTAGGAATTCAGCCTTACTTCTTAAAAATTTTTGAAATTCTAAAATATCCATAGGTTCCTGATTCCTTTTTCTTCTAATTTCATTCAAAGCAGTTCTCAAAAAGAGATCGTTCCTAACTCCAGGAATTTCTATGGGATTTTGGAAGGCTAAGAAAATTCCTTCCTTTGCTCGAATTTCGGGTAAAGCTCGTGTTAAATCTTGATCTTTAAAAAAAATTTTACCTTGTAGTACGGAATATTCCTTTTTTCCTGCTATAGTAAATGCGAATGTACTTTTTCCAGATCCGTTAGGACCCATGATAACATGAACTTCTCCATAATTTATATTCAAATTCAAATTCTTGAGAACCCTTTTTTTTTCAACTTCTACAGATAAATTCTGAATATTTAACATAATTTTATTAAAAAGTTTAAATAAATTGAAATCAGTTTCTGTTTTTAAATGATTCTTTCTAGATTAGTTTTTAAAAGTTCCTGAGCTTCTGCAGAGAATTCCAGTGGAAACCTAAAAAAAACATCTCTACAAAAACCATTTACGATCATAGAAACAGCATTTTCTTGATTTATTCCCCTTTGTGAACAATAAAAAATTTGTTCTTCACTAATTTTAGAAGTTGTAGCTTCATGTTCTAATTGAGCAGTTCTATTTTTTACAGTAATCAATGGAAAGGCGTGTGAACTACTTTTTTTTCCTACTAATAAAGAATCACATTGAGTATAATTTCGAGAAAAATCAGATTTTTCTAAAATTTTAACTAAACCTCGATAACTGTTTATACTTTTTCCACATGCAATTCCTTTAGATATGATTGTAGAACTGGTATTCTTTCCGATATGAATCATTTTAGTTCCAGTATCAGCTTGTTGATCTCCATTAGTTAAAGAGATGGAGTAGAATTCTCCAACTGAATTATCTCCTTTTAAGATGACACTTGGGTACTTCCAAGTAATTGCTGATCCGATTTCTGACTGTATCCAGGACATATTAGAATTTTTCCCTTTACATAAAGCCCTCTTCGTAACAAAGTTTAAAATTCCATTTTTTTCTCCTATTTTTCCTGGAAACCAATTCTGTATGGTAGAATACTTCACTTTTGCATCTTCATGAACAATCACTTCAACTACTGCTGCATGTAGCTGATAATTTTTTCTAATTGGGGCTGAACAACCTTCTAGATAACTTAATTCACTTCCTTTATCTGCAACTAGAATAGTACGTTCAAATTGACCCGTGTTTTTTTCGTTAATTCTAAAATAAGTGGATAATTCTATAGGGCATTTTGTATATTTTGGAACATATACGAAAGTTCCGTCAGAGGCAACAGCAGAATTTAAAGAAGCAAAAAAATTATCATCATTCGGAACAACACTTCCTAAATATTTTTTTACTAATTCCGGATATTTTCGAATTGCTTGATTAAAAGAACAAAAGATAATTCCAAGATCTTCTAAATCTTTTCTATGAGTTGTGAAAACAGAAACCGAGTCGAATACAGCATCTACAGCAATTGTACTTTTTTTCTTGAAAGATATACCGAATTTTTCAAAAGTTTTTTGAATTTCTTGATTCAAAAGATTATATTTTTTATTATCTCTTAATGTATTTTGATTTTTAAAACTTTTTTTTAAGATTCCTGAATTAGGATTATCCCTTTTCTGTATTGGAGAGGAGTAATAAAAATATTTTTGATAATTTATTTTTGGATAATATCCGTTCAACCAGTGAGGTTCCTTCATTTTTAACCATTTTTTATAAGATTCTAATCGAAAATTTAACATCCAGTCTGGTTCTTTCCTCTTTTTCGAAATTTGGTAGATAATTTTTTCATTAATTCCCAAATTTGTTTTGTCTGATAAAACAGGAGTCGAAAATCCTAACCTATATTTCTCTTCAGATATTGAAAAACTTTTTCCTTTTTTATACGTTGACATATTTTTATTTAAAATTAAAACTTTTTCCGCATTTACAAGATGTATGGATAATTTTTTGATTTTTAAAACTAAATTTTTTATTTAATCCTTCATTAACATAGTCAATCGTAACTCCATTTATTAAGTGAATAGATTTCGGTAAAATAAAGAAGTTCATATTACTCTTTATGTTAAAAATGATGTAAAATTCTTTTACTTCATAAATTGCTTTCATTCTATAAGAAAAACCAAGACATCCTGATTTAACTACATCCAAAGAAAGTCCCTTGATTTTGGGGTCTCCTTTAAAAATTTGAGATAGTTTGATGAATGCATTTTGGGTGATTTTGATTATCTGTTTATTTCCTTGATATTTCATTTGAATTAAGAGGCACCAGTCATTTTTTTTTGAAAACTTTCTACAAAACATGATAACAGAAGAAGTTGAAATTATTTTTATTATATATCATTTTTTTTTAAAAATAATTTAGATATGTAGAAGATTACTATCCAATGATATGATTTAGATGAAAAGATTAATCGAAATATTTTCTGAAATTTCAAAAAAAACAGATCAAAAAAAATCTTTATGAATTCTTTTTTTTACTTAAATTAATTAAAAAGTATTTTTTATATTATCTTTTTTTGAATTACAAAAATATTAGATTCGTATTATTCTTTTAATTAGAATTACTAAATTTATATTAAACAATAATTTCTTAAAAGAAGATCAAAATATTATCTTTCTTTTATAAAATTATTTTGCGAAGGTAATACAATCTTTTATGAAAATATTCGAAAAAATTAATAAGATTGAATTTTTTAATTGATCTTTTGGATAAAATTACTGAATATATTCTTAATATACGCATGGTATTTTGTTATAAAAATATTTCAATTTTTTAAAAGATTTCATGAGAAAGATCTTTCTTATCTATTAGATCAATTAAAATTTTTAAGTCTATCTAATTTCTTAAAAAGATAGATTCGTTTAGTTATTTAATAATTTGTTTATTATAACGGAGTAAAAAAAATGTACAGAAATAAGAAATTAAGAATTGAATTTTTAGAAAATTTGATTACTCCGTTTCAATTGTTCAACGAATTTCCTATTTCTTCAGATATTGCAAAGCATGTAAAAAAATCCAGAAAAAAAATAATGTCTATTCTATCAGGAAAAGATGAAAGATTATTGGTAATAATTGGTCCTTGCTCGATTCATGATTATTACTCTGTTTTTGAATATGCAAAGATGCTTTCTAAATTGTGTAGTCGTTATCGAAACCATTTACAAATAGTCATGAGAGCATACTTTGAAAAACCTAGAACTGTTTCTGGTTGGAAGGGATTAGTTTTAGATCCAGAAATTAATAATTCTTACCTTGTAAATAAGGGTCTAAGAATTGCTAGAGAACTTTTGATTAACATTAATCAACTAGGATTACCTGTTGCAACTGAATTTCTAGACACAACAATTTTTCAATATCTATCAGATTTAATTAGTTGGGGTTCTATTGGTGCAAGAACAGTAGAAAGTCCAATACACAGACAAATGGCTTCTGCTTTACCATTTCCAATAGGATTTAAGAATGGAACAAATGGTGATATCAATGTAGCTATTAATGCAATTCTGTCATCTAGAATGAAACATGTTATTTTAAATCAAGATCAATATGGAAAAATAAAAATTTATCGAACTTCTGGTAATAAATACGGTCATATCGTAATGAGAGGAGGAAAAAAACCAAATTATAAGAAAAAATTTATAGAAATGACGTCTTATAAATTGAGAAAATTGAAACTTCCAGAAAAGTTGCTAATTGACTTGAGTCATGGAAACTGCCAAAAAAAATTTTATCAACAGATGGACGTCGCAAAATACGTAATAGATCAATTATGTAGCAAAAAAAGTCAAATCTTCGGAGTGATGGCTGAAAGCTTTCTAATAGAAGGGTCGCAGAAAATAAAAAATAAGAAGTTTTTAAGATATGGACAATCTATTACAGATCCCTGCTTAGGTTGGAAAGACACGGAAATTTTATTAGAGCTTCTCATCGAAGCATCTAAAATAAGAGCAGAAGAATATCAAAAAGTAAAACGTACCATTTGTTAAATTAAAAAGAAAAAACAGATTTTTTCGAAAAAATTGTAAAAAAATTCGAAAAAGGTCATATATTATATTGCGGTTTTATTGCCATTTTCTAAGTTTAGTAAAAGGATAGAAAATTTTAAATCAAATGGATTTTCTATCTCAGGAAGAGAAATATAGACTATTTCATTATTTTTTGCACAGAATATTGAGTTCCATCTTTCATCAAATATTTTTTTTATGAAAAATTGAATATTTTTTTTTGAATTCATAAGTTCAAGATTATTTCCTACACAAAACTTATTTTTTACCAGAACTTCGGCAAATCCTTCTTTGTATTTTCCAGTAAATTCCCCTACAAATTTTTGAGATGCAGATAGAGAGTGACTTCTTTCATAGTTTTGATGAAATTCACAAGATCGATCTTTTCTAAAGAAACCAGAAGTATATCCTCTGTTAGAGAGATTATTTAACATCCTAATTAAAGATTTGTTAATATTTTTTTTTCCGGAAATAACATCGTCGATAGCTCTTCTGTAGATTTGAGTTGTCCTAGCACAATAAAAAGTAGATTTTGATCTACCTTCTATTTTAAAAGATGAAACACCAGCTTCTATCAAATCACGAATACTTTCTATAGCGCATAAATCTTTAGAATTCATAATGTATGATCCGTGTTGATCTTCTATAATGGAAAGAACTTTGGAATCTGTCTGAAATCTTCCAATATCTGAAGATACTTCTTCTTCGCTAAAATCACGTCTTTTTAATGTTCTCCGATTTTTTTTGATAGAAAATGCTTTCCTGCAAGAATGGTCACAAACACCCTGATTAGAATCTTTTCTTTTTAAATATGAAGAGATCAAGCAACGACCGGAATATGCTATACAAAGCGATCCATGAATAAATACTTCTAGTTCAACTTTCGGATTATTTTTATGAATTTCGTATATTTCTTTAGTTGTTAGCTCTCTAGCAAGAATGATGCGTTTAATTCCAATATCTTTCCAAAATTTTACAGATAAAAAATTTGTTGTATTTGCTTGTACTGAAAGATGTATATTTATCTTTGGGAATTTTTTTTGAATTAACAAAATCATTCCTGGATCGGATACGATTATAGCATCTGGATTCATTTCAACGATTGGGGATATATCATCTATAAAAGTTTTAACTTTATTATTATGCGAAATAATGTTTGCTACAACATAAAACTTTTTTTTCATCTCGTGTGCTTCTCGTATGCATTGAACTAACTTTTTAGAATTTAGTTCGTTATTCCTTACTCTTAAACTATATCTAGGCAATCCTCCATAAACAGCATTTGCTCCATAATGAAAAGCATATCTCATATTTTTTACAGATCTGGCTGGAGATAAAAGTTCTATTTCTTGAGACATAAAATTTTTTAAAATTTATTTTTAATAAATAGGAATGAACTTGTATGGAATTTTCAAAAGTTCAATCGAAAAAACTCGCTACTTGGTTAAGTATAATTTCTTTTCAAAAATTTCTTTTATAAAGTAATTTAATCATTAAGATTTCCTTATATTAAAAAAAGAGTAGCTAACCAAAGAAATATAAAAAATCCGCTCGTATCGGTAATTGCAGTAATAATCACACTAGATCCGATCGCTGGATCTTTTCCAGACTTTATCATAATCAAAGGTATTGCTACACCAATTAAAGCAGCAGTCATCAAATTTAAAATCATGGCCAACGTCATAATAAAACTCATTTTTATACTATGATACAGAAAATAAATAATTATTCCTGCAATACTTCCACAAAATATCCCATTAATTAAAGCAACTCCTAATTCTCTTAAAAAGAGAAAAGAAATGTTATTTTTTTTGACTTGATGTAATGCTATAGCGCGAATAATTATCGCTGTAGTTTGATTTCCTGTATTTCCTCCTACACAAGCAACTATTGGCATAAGTGTTGCTAGAGTTACAATATGAGAAATGGTATTTTCAAAAACTTCGATCACCCTAGAAGCGATAAAAGCTGTACAAAGGTTAATTGTTGGCCAAATCCATCTGTTTCTAACAGATCTCCATATCGATGATGAGAAGATGTCTTCCACATGATTCAATTTAGCTTGATTATATTTCTCTCTTTTAATGATTTTTTCCAAAATTCTATCTTCAATAATTAATTGTTATGTTTGAGTTTATCACATTTAATTTTCTTCTAAATTTTTAAAATTATTCTATAAAGAAAATAATAATGATTTTTTAAAATTCATTAAATAAATATTTTTATGAGTAAATCGAATTGTAAAAATTATAATTCGAATTTTTCTAAGGAACGTTGAATCAAGATAAAATCTAAAAATTTTTTTAAACTTTATTCCAATCTTTCAACAGTTTGTTTCGTTAAAACGATACTTGAGAAAAGCCTTAAGAAAAATTCAGAAATAATCATCTAAACGATTTAAAATAATTAAATTCGATTATATTTATTAAAAAACACATATGTAATTTGAAGAAAGATCGATTTTCTCGATTCATTTAATCATTTTTTTTATTGTGAATTACAAATAATTTTTTCTTTAGTAAAATGATTTTTTTAAACATCAATTCAATAATTGAAACATGATCTTATTAATATTTTACATCATTAAAATGAATTTGAATTTAGAGATCTCTTAGATTTCTGATCATCTTTCGTTTCAGTGATAACAAGGTTTTTATCAAATTAATTTTTCGTTCAAGAATTTTAGTTTAAATAGGATTTCATAAAAATTTTTTAAGAAAGTAAACTAACTTAAAAATTTTTAAAAGATTTATAATTTCCCTGTCAATACATCTCATAAAAATTTTATCTAATATATTCAAAAAACATTATAAAATTTTCTGACTCTTCTTATTAAAAAATATCTGTCTTTACGAGATGAGTTATACGAGAGAACAAAAAACACTGTTAATCATATCCCCCAAATTCTTATCGTAATAATAGAAATTATTTTTTCTATTATATTTTCCTATATAAATAAAAAATATCCAATTATTAAACACTCTCTTTTATGAAAAAATTTATAGAAATTTTTCTATATCTGTTTATTTAAGAACATATTTTATCTTAAAGTTATGTACAAGAAATTTTTTTCGATAACAACTTTTATTAAAAAATTTCAATAACCTTTCTCTCAAAAGAGAAGGAGGGAGAATCGTAAGTCATTTATTTAAAGATTTTAATGAACAAGTGAGATATTGAAGATTTTTGATCAGTTTTTAAAAATTAATTAAAAATATTTTTATCCTTTTTGATTTGAAGAACTAAAAATTTAAATAATGGAAAAAATTTTAATTGTCCATAAAGATAAAAAATTATCTTTTTAAGATTGAAGTTTTTTAATATTTAAGTGACTTAAGTATGAATGATTGTTCTATATCTATAAAATAGAACGAGATTGTAATGTACAATATCTATCTTCTGTTTTTATAAAAAACTGTTGATTTTATTTATGTTAACTTAATAAAATTCAGAAAAATAGTTAAATAAACAGTCGGAACTAGTTTAATGATATTTTTATTCAAAAACAAGGAACAATGTATCATGAAAGTTATTGAAGTGAAACATCCTTTAGTCCAGCATAAACTGGGATTAATGAGACACAAAGATATTAATACTAAAAGTTTTCGAGAACTTTCTTCAGAAATAGGAAGTTTGTTGACTTATGAAGCAACGGCAAGTTTAGAAACTGAAACAATCATAATTGATGGATCGTTAGGTAAAGTAAAAGCAAAAAAAATAAAAGGAAAAAAAATTACTGTTGTTCCAATATTACGAGCTGGGCTTGGAATGATGGACGGAGTTTTGGAAAACATTCCAAGTGCAAGAATTAGTCTGGTAGGAGTATATCGAGATAAAGTAACATTGAAACCAATTTTATATTTCCAAAAGTTAGCTTCAAATATTGAAAAGAGAATGGCTTTAGTTTTAGATCCTATGTTAGCAACTGGAGGATCAATATTTTCTACAATTTCATTGTTAAAAAAATGTGGATGTAGATCCATTAAAGTAATTGTTATCGTTTCTTCTCCAGAAGGAATAGAGAAACTGAAGCTTTTTCATCCAGATATTGAACTATATACCGCTTCTATCGACAAAAGATTAAATGAGAATGGTTATATTATTCCTGGTTTAGGAGATGCAGGAGATAAGATTTTTGGTACAAAATAAAAAATAATCGAAAGATTTAAAAATTGGTCTTTTATATTTAATCATAATCAACAGACTTCTGATTTTTTAATTGGAAAAATTCTAAACAAAGTATATTCTGATTTAGTTATAGAAATTGTGCTTTCAGTTAATTTTTTAAGTTAAAAAACAAATATTTTTTTGAAGAAGATTTTTCTATTTATAACAAAAATCAAGAAAAATTTAAGTTTAAGGAAATGATCTTTAATTAATTTCAAAGATTTTGAGATATTCTTCAGATCTTGAGGAAAATACTATTTCATAGTAAAAAATGATTTTAAATGCGTCGTTTATTAAGTTATTTAAGATGAAAAATTTATTTTGGTTGATATTCAGAAAACAGTTATTCAACAAAAAAATTCAATACAATTAAAAAAGTTTTTAGAATTTCTAGATATTAGAACAATAAGAGTTTTATAAGGTTTTATACAGAAAGAATGTTTCCAATAGTTCTTATTATTTATAAATGAATACTAAAGAAAATTCTTATATTTATAAATGTATAAATTCATTTTCATAGCTATGTTACTATAATAAAAATGTGATGAAATGTATTGAGATTTTTAAATCTGATAAAATTAAAAGATCTGAAGATAATTTTGAAAGGGGTCGATTTTTTTCAAAAATGTTTTTTAAAAAAAATAGAGAATACTTTTGTAGATTGAACTTTCTAAAGAACAAAATCATTAAAACATCTTTAAAACGGATAAGTAGTAAAGATCTTTATAATTATTTATACTGCAATCGAATCTATAGAAATGAACGCAATTTTCTAAAAAATTTTTGATCTGAAAGAAATTTATTATTTTGGTATACGATATTTGAATGCTGGAATGAAAATAAAATGGAGAACTTCTTGAAAAAAACTCATCAAAAAAAAAATAGAAATAATTTTTTAGGAAATATTGTTGCGATTGTTACTCCAATGAAACAGGATGGAAACATAGATAAAGTAAGCTTAAAAAAAATAATTGAATATCATATTCGAGAAAAAACAAATTCTATTGTAATATTTGGAACTACTGGTGAATTCTCTAAAATTACAAGAAAAGAATACTTAGAAACTATTTTTTCTGCAGTAGAATATTCTGATAATAAAATACCAATTATTGTAGGGAACAACTCTATTTCGACAGAAGAAGCAATTTTAACTAATAAATTGGTTCAATGTTCTAAAATATCAGGTTGTCTTATCAACTCTCCAATATCTCAAACTATTCTTTCTCAAGAGGAACTTTATATTCATTTTAAGAAGATCGCTGAATCTTCTGAAGATTCTCAAATATTATTATATAATGTTCCTTCCAGAACTAAACAAAATTTATCACCATCAACAATCTCCAGACTATCTGAAATTGATAATATTATTGGAATTAAAGAAACGAGTCCTGATTTAAAAAGAATGCTTAAAATAAAGGAAGTAGTTAACGAGGATTTCATTATACTAAGCGGAAATGATCTGAATTTTTTCGATTTTATGTTGGCAGGAGCGGACGGTGTAATTTCCGTAGTTGCTAACATCGCAGCAAACTTAGTATTTGAGATCTGTTATTCCATTCGATTAGGAAAAATTAGGAAAGCAAAGAAGATATATTCCAATTTAAAACCATTGATTATAAAACTTTCATACTCCATTAATCCCATTCCAATCAAATTTGCATGCCACAAAATTGGATTGATTAGGTCAAATTATTCTAGAATAGAATTTAGAAAAGATAAAAAATTTAAGAAGTTTCAAAAAAGTTTAGAAAATTTTCTTTTAAACTTTTTTTAAAAAAAGAAATCAAGAATTTTTATATATTTGAACAATATTTCCTATTATTTGATTTTCCATCTTTTTATTATTCTTTCTGAAAGATTTCCATCTTTCTTACTTATACATCGTGCTACATCTTTGACTTGGCAAAACAATTGAGCATCTCTCTTTAAATTGGCGATCTTAAAAGAAGGATGACCCTTCTGTTTAATTCCTAAATTTTCTCCAGGTCCTCTTATTGAGAGATCTTTTCTAGCTATTTGAAGACCTTCTAGATTTTTTTTGAACATATTTAATCTAAATCTTGCTGCTTTATTTATAGAAGAAGAATATAGAAGTATACAAAAAGATTCCTGATTACTATTTCTTCCTACTCTTCCTCTGAGTTGATGTAATTGAGATAATCCTAATCTTTCCGGATTCTCGATAACCATTAGATTAGCATCTGGAATGTCTAAACCTACTTCTACTATTGTAGTGGAAATCAAGATTTGTATTTGGTTTCTTCGAAAATCAGAAATTATTTTTCTTTTATCTTCTGCTCTCATTTTTCCGTGAATCGATCCAATCTTTATTTTAGAAAAAGATTCTCTTAATTTATAATCGATTTCTACTAAAGATTTCACATCTGAATTTTTTGATTTTTCAATTACAGTACATATCCAATAAACTTTTATTTTTTTTTTTTTCGAATATATTTTTAATACGATAAATTAATTCATCTCTTCTGATATTTGAAATGATTATAGTACGCACTGGAATTCTTTTTGGATTATGAAGATTATCAATCGAAGAAGCATCAAGATTCGCATAAATTTGCATTGATAGTGTTCTAGGGATAGGAGTGGCCGTCATAATTAACTGATGTACATGTGTTCCACACAATTTACCTTTTTTTAATAGCTTTGATCTTTGACTTACACCAAAACGATGTTGTTCATCAATAATAACTAAGGATAAAGAACAAAAATCAATTTTGTCTTGAAATATAGAATGTGTTCCAATAATTACTAAAGCTTTTCCTTTCTTAATTTCATCTAGTTTGGATTCGTAATTCTTTCTATCGGAATCTTTACATAATTGAATTACTCTTTTTCCAATTGGTTTTAGAATTTTTTTAAAGAAATCTGCATGTTGTTTAGCAAGTATTTCGGTAGGAGTCATAAGAGCCACTTGCTTTTCGTTAGAAATAGCACAAAGTGAAGAAAATAAAGCAACTATCGTTTTTCCTGTACCTACATCTCCATATAATAACCTTTTCATAGGTACATTTTTTGATAAATCTGATTCAATTTCCTTGATTGCATTTTTCTGAGAATTTGTCAGAGAATATGGAAGATTTTGGATGATCTTCTTTTTAATTGATTGTTTTACAATTAACGGTGTTGCAGATAAAAGAAAGTTTCTTTTTTTTATTTTCAGAAAAGATAACTGAAAAGCTAGTAATTCCTCAAATATTAATCTTTTCTGAGCAGGGTGTTGATATTTCTTCAACTCGTTCAAAGAACATCTAGAATTTGGATGATGAATATTTTTAATTGCTTGTTGAAATCTTATAAAATTTTTATTGAACGGTTTAGGAATTAAATCTTGAACTATGCAGTGATCAATCATTCTAATTGATTTTTTTATTATTTTATGAATCTTATCTTGACGTATTCCAGAAATATTTGGATAAATTGGAGTTAAAAAATTACATAAAGAGAAATTTGAAAAAGAGTTCAATATTTTATATTCGGGATGAATCATAAAAATTTTATTTTTTTGACGATATGCTTTTCCATATACTTGAATATAGGAATTCTTTTTAAAAAATTTCTTCCTTAGAAAGGAACTATTGAAAAATTTAACTATTAATTCTCCAGAACGATCCCGAAGATATATTTCAACTTGATTTTTTTTTTCTTTCAAATTTTTTCTGAACACTTTTGCTGTTACAAAAGCTTCTTCTCCATTCTTCAACTCATTGATCAAAGATAATTTAGTTTGATCTTTATAGTTTTTAGGAAAATAAAAAATTAGATCTAAAATGCTATTTATTCCAGCACGATTTAACTTCCTTTTTTCTAAAAAACTGATTTTATTAATCTTTTCTACTGAAATATGATCCAAATCTTCTAGTTGAATGCGATTTTTGTTCATTTCGTTTTAACTAAAAATAAAGGGTATTTAAAGAATTATTTGAATTTTATAAAATTAAAAAATTTAGAAGATTTCTTTAAAGTTAATTTTCATAAAATATATCGTTCTTAAAAAAATTATAGATTAAATCTTGATTTCTTATGATTTGCTCTTTTGATCTAAGATGTTCTGATGTAATGATCGAATGAAGATCTTGAAGAGCTGAATCAAAATTATCGTTAATAACTATATAGTGATACTTCGGGCAATTCTTAATCTCTTTCACAACATTTTGCATTCTAAATTGTATTGATTCTCTGTCGTCTTGTTTTCTATCCAATAATCTCTTTCGAAGAGTTTTTTTACACGGAGGTAGGATAAATATACTTTTTGAAGATGGAATTTCTTTAAGTACTTTTTTAGTTCCTATCCAATCAATTTCTAAAATTACATCAAAACCTAACTTAATATTATCTTCAACAAATCTTTTTGGAGTACCATAATAGTTTCCAAAAATGGAAGCATATTCCAAAAAATCACTTCTTCTAATCATTCTCTGAAATTCTTCAACACTAACAAAGAAATAATTCTTCGCATTTGTCTCTTTAGGTCTAATTTTTCTAGTAGTATATGAAATAGAGAACTTTGTATTTCTCTGAATCTTTTTTGCTAAAGCTCTTAATAAACTGGATTTTCCTGTTCCACTCGGTGCTGAAACAATAAAAACTTTTCCTAGAATTGTTTTTTTCATTTTTTTAACAAAAAATTTTTAATTAGTTATGACCGATGTATCTCATAATGGGTAAATTCATTAATAATGAATATCTTTATAACATATGTAGTTAATTTTATTCAGATTCAAGATATGCTTAATCAAAAAATTTATTAATATTTATCAGATCGTAGATTTTTAAATTGATTATTATCCACATCTAAAATCAATTCTTAATTAATTTTTTTAAAAAAACTAAAGAGTTTCCATATAAAATGATAATTTTTTTTAAAAGATATTACTTTTCTGTTTGACTTTTATATTTTTTATAATGTTTTAAAATACAGTTTGAATAAAATGATTTGGCAATATCATGAACACGAACTGATTTAATAATGAAGATTTATATGACAGTGAAAGACAAGTATGATCTATCTTTAGAAAGCAGGTCAAAAAATCATTATAGAAATTTTTGGTTATACATTTTATACATATTAATTTTAAGTCTTTTTCTTTGTACTTTGTTTGAAAAACAAGCTGACTCTTCAGGTATAAGAGGAATATGGATAGCTACAATATTTGGGTTAGATTGGCCTCATTCATCATCATCGACTTCATTTTTTCGAACTTCTATTGATAGAAGAATAAAACAACAAAAAAATAGCTTAATAAAAAAGTTGAATAGTCTGAGAAAAATTGGAATTAATACAATTTTTTTTCAGGTAAAGCCAGATGGAACATCTTTGTATCGATCTCGTATTTTACCTTGGTCAAATGTATTGACTGGAAAAATTGGAAAAGATCCTGGATATGATCCACTAAAATTTATCATAAAAGAAGCACATAAAAGAAATCTAAAAATACATGCTTGGTTAAATCCATATAGAGTTTCCACGAAAACAGATTCAAAAACTATATCATCTTTGAAAGATACTGCTTTTTCTTGTTTACCAAGCGTATACGTTAAACATAATAATTGGATAAAAATTTCTCACAATCAATTTGTATTGGATCCAGGTCTACCAGAAGTTCGTAAGTGGATCATTAAAATAGTCGAAGAGATTGTAAAATTTTACGATGTGGACGGAATTCATTTTGATGATTACTTTTATTATGAAGATTCTTTTTCAAAATTAGAAGATGATGATACGTACTATAAGTATTCCAATCGATTTTCCAATAAGGAAAATTGGAGAAGAAATAATACTTTTCTTCTAGTTAGAGAAGTATATAAAAAAGTTCATGCTATTAAACCTAACGTAAAATTTGGAGTGAGCCCGATGGGTATATGGAGAAATGTTGGCAACGATCCTTCAGGATCCAACACTGATTCTAAAAATTCTTCGTATGATTCTTGTTATGCAGATATTAAATTATGGATCAAAAGTGGAATCTTAGATTATGTAATTCCCCAAATATATTGGTCTTCTTCTTACAAAATTGCTAAGTATAACGTATTAGTGAAATGGTGGGCTGATCTTATCAAAAGTTCAAGAACTAAATTATGCATCGGATTAGCTTTATATAAAGCTGGGACTTATAGTTTAAAAGAACCTGATTGGTTTGAAAACTACGGAATTACAGAAATTAAAAAACAATTAGATTTTAACGATAATATTTCGGAAATAGATGGGGTTGTTTTATTCAGAGAATCGTTTCTTACAAGTTCTTCTAAAATATCTAAAAAAATCGTAGAATACTTGCAAAAGAGATGGAAAGTAAACAAAAGGAATAATTTTAACTCACCTGTTTGAATTCGAGACAATTTATGTATAACGTTGGATTTATTGGATGGAGAGGTATGGTAGGATCTGTCTTATTGAAAAGGATGAGAGAACAAGGAGATTTTAAGAGTATAAATCCTTTCTTTTTAAGTACATCTCAATTTGGAAAAGAAAGATCTGTTATATATGAACAAAAAACAAAAAAAATACTCGATGCATTTGATTTAGATGTTTTATCATCTTTAGATATTATAGTTTGCTGTGCAGGAAATTATTATACAAATCAAATGTATTTCAAATTAAAAAAAACCCATTGGAAAGGATATTGGTTAGATTCTGCTTCTTCTATAAGAAGGTTAGAAGAAAGTTTAATAGTTCTAGATCCAATAAACAAAAAAAAGATTTATCAATCTTTAGAAAGTGGTGTGAAGACGTTCGTAAGTGGAAATTGTGTCGTTAATCTAATGCTGATGTCTTTAATAGAACTCTTTCGAAAAAATCTTATTGAATGGATTTCCGTATCCACTTATCAATCCGTTTCTGGAGCTGGATCGAATGCTATTTTAAGACTGATTGAACAAATTGAAGAAATATCCAAAGAATTTTATAAAAGTTATCTAAGCAAATCTAATTTGAAAAAATCGATAGAAAAAGAGTTTCTTTCCTACATTCAAAAATATTCTAAAGAAAAAGAGTTGTCTTTAGTAGTTAATACAATTCCTTGGATTGGAAAAGAAAATATTTTGTATGATGGAAGAACCTCAGAAGAATGGAAAATTCAGAATGAAGTTAACAGAATTTTAGGACTTAATAAGAACAACCTAATATCGATCGATAGTACATGTGTACGAGTCGGATCTGTTAGATGTCATGGTCAATCTTTTTTAATAAAACTAAAAAGAAACATTTCAATTCAGAATATACAAGAAATTTTAAAAAAAAACCATGAATGGATAAATATTGTTCCTAACGAGAAAAAAGAAACTTTAAAAAAATTAACTCAATCAAAGGTTATGGGAACCTTAGATATCAATGTGGGAAGAATTCGAAAAATGAAATTTGGAAAAAAGTATATTTCTCTATTCTCAGTGGGTGATCAATTATTATGGGGATCGGCAGAACCTTTGAGAAGAATGTTAAAAATATTAATCAAAAAGAAAAATTGAGAAATCCTTTTGAGAAAAATCATTATTAATTTCTATATATCAATATTCTTTACTTCAATTGCATTCTTCTCAATAAAATATCTTCTTTTTTCTACTTCATTGCCCATCAATATTGAGAACAATCGATTAGCTTCGATAGCATCTTTTATTTTAACTTGTACTAGTTTACGAGTTTTTGGATTCATCGTAGTTTCCCATAATTGTTTCGGATTCATTTCTCCTAATCCCTTATATCTTTGAATCACCAATCCTTTAAGAGATTTTTTATATAACCAAATCAAAGCTTCTTCAAAAGAGAAAAATTGAAGATTATTCTTACCTTTTTTGAGATAAATAATTGATTTTTCATTCAAATTAAAAAAGAATGCACTATTTTCAGAAATGATTTTATATTCATAACTTTCGATAAATGCGCGATCAATTAAATAATTTTCTCTTTTTCCATATCTTTCAATTGAAATGATTAAATCAAAATATGAATCACATTGAGTACTTCTTCGAATACAATAGTTGTACTTTTCTCCAATCCTATTTTTTTTCTTCAGATATTTTATTAAAATCTCTGCCCAATCCTTTAACTTTTTTTGATTTCTGAAGCAATTTTCATCTAAAACTCTTTGATATATTAAACTTTCTAAAAATATTTTTGAGTATTTTTTCTCACAGCTCTTAATAATATTTTGTATATACTTATATTGAATAATAATCTTTTTTAGCTCTTTTCCCTTCAAAATTAACTTTGATGAAGAGTTCACATACATCGTAGTGTCTTCTGAAATATAGGAAATCAAATATTCATTCATTTTCAATTCATCTTGTATATAATGATTCATCTTTCCTTTTTTTATTTTATAAAGAGGAGGTTGAGCTATATAAATATGTCCTCTCTTAATTATTTCTGGCATTTGTCTATAAAAGAAAGTTAATAGAAGAGTACGTATATGAGAACCATCCACATCAGCATCTGTCATAATAATGACACTATGATATCTTAGCTTATCTGGATTATGCTCTTTTTCTCCGATTCCACATCCTAAAGCTGTTGTTAAAGAAACTACTTCTTGAGAATTTAATATACGATTTAACTGAGATTTCTCAACATTTAAAATCTTTCCTTTCAATGGTAAAATAGCTTGATTTTTTCTATTTCTTCCCTGCTTTGCAGAACCTCCTGCAGAGTCTCCTTCAACAAGATATAATTCCGAAAGCTCTGGATTCTTCTCTCTACAATCTGCTAGTTTTCCAGGGAGATTGGACAAAATCATTGATCCTTTTTTTCTATTGATTTCTCTAGCTTTTTTAGCTGCTTCTCTAGTACGAGCACAACTTAAAATTTTTTCAAGAATTGATTTTGTATCACTTGGATTTTCCAAAAGATATTCATCTAGATTTTTACTGACTAAATTTTCAACTATGCTCTTAATTTCTGAAGTTACTAATTTATCTTTTGTTTGAGAAGAAAATTTTGGATTTGGTGTTTTTACGGATATGACAGCCGTTAATCCTTCTCTAGTATCTTCTCCTATTATTTTAGTTTTATTTTTTTTTGGTTGTTTTTGAATATATTTTTTTAAAGTTCTAGTAATCGCGCTTCTAAATCCAATTAAATGTGATCCTCCTTCTTTTTGTGGAATATTGTTTGTGTAGCACAAAACATTTTCCTGAAAACCTTCATTCCATTGAACCGCGACTTCTATAGAAGTTTCTTTTTCTTTTTCGAAGAAATAAAAAATTTTTGAATGGATTGGTATCTTTTGCGAGTTGAGATATTTGATAAATGATCTGATCCCTCCTTTATTACGAAGACGTATCTTCTTGTTGTTTCTAATATCGGTTAAATGAATCGAGATATTGGAATTTAGAAAAGATAACTCCTGCATGCGATTTAACAAGCTACTATACTTAAATGTATGAACATTTTTAAAAATTTGTAAGTCCGGCCAAAAATGGATAAAAGTTCCTCGAACTTTAGTAGTTCCTATCTCTGTCAAAGGAGAAATTGGTTTTCCAAATTTATAATTTTGTTGATATTTTTTGCCTTCTCTAAAAATAACTAATTTTAGTCTCGAGGAAAGTGCGTTTACTACTGATATTCCGACTCCATGTAGCCCACCAGAAACTTTATAAGTTTGATTGTCAAACTTCCCCCCAGCATGTAAAAATGTCATAATTACTTCTGCTGCAGATACTCCTTCTTGATGAAGATCTGTAGGTATCCCTCTTCCATTATCTAGCACTGAAATTGAGTTATCTTCATGTATCGTGAGATCAATTCTATTACAATATCCTTCTAATGCTTCATCTATAGAATTATAAATTACCTCAAATACCATATGATGTAGACCAGTTCCATCATCTGTATCTCCGATATACATTCCGGGACGTTTTCTAACTGCTTCTAAACCTTTCAGAACTTTTATATTTGAAGAGTTGTAAATATCCGTTTTCATTCAAAGTATCTCTTTTCTTTAATGGTTTTATCATTATTCGTTTCTTATCAGAATGAAAACCATTTTTCAATTAATTTTTTCATGTATTATGAATATGAAAAATCGTTTTCAAATAAATCTCTATTAATACTTTCAAATTAGAGATCTAAACAGATAAAATTTATGAATTTTAAAGATTAATTTTCTAATAAATATCTATATAAATATCTTATTTTGTACTAAAAAAGAAAAACATATTTTTTATAAATCAAAATAAACTTTTTTTACAGTCAAAAATATTTAAATAACTTCATAAATTTTTAGAGAATTCAAAATAATTTTTCTATTGATTTATATTCAATTTTTATATAGTTGAATCATATTCTTATTGGCATAATAACATAAAAAGACAATCGATTCGATATACCTTGTATTCTAATATATGAGATAGAATCCGTTATTTCTATCTTCACATTCTCACATTGAATAATGTTAAGAACATCTAGAACATATTTGATATTTAAATAAATTTTGACAGGAGAATCTTGATACTGAGAATCGATAGATTCTTCGTATTCTCCTTGATCAAAATTTTTTGTAGTAATTCTTATTAAATTATTTTCAAAAACAAAACATGCATTCTGATTTTTATCATTTAATAATATTAAAGCTCTAGAACACATTTCTTTAAAAAGAATACGATTTACAGTGACAATCTTTTTTTTGTTTCTTGATAAAACACTTTCATAATTTGGAAAATTTCCATTTATTAGCTTGGCATGAAAGGAAATATTATTGATATCCATTCTAAAATCTTTTTCTCCAATAAAAACTTGCAAAAAATCATCATTATTTTCCAATAATTTAAGACATTCAACAATACTTCTTCTTGATAAAAGAACGGAGAAATCATTTTGACTTCCAAATTGGATTTTTACGTAACTTGCAGACAATCTATGTCCATCTGTAGAAACCATTTTGATATAATTCTCCCTTTTTTCTAGAAGCATACTATTTAAATAATATCTTGCATCTTGAAAACCCATCGAGATCTTAGTTGACAAAATCAGTCTTTTCCATTCCATTTGAGAGATCTTAAAATTTGAATTTGCGTTCCAAATAACTAATTTTGGAAAATCAAATTCAGAAAATACTAAAATTGAAAATTTACTTCTTCCGTAAAATATAATAAGATTTTTTTTGTTAAAAAAGAAATAGATTTTAGACTTTGGTTGAGAATTTAAACAGATGTTAAAGAACTTTCGTATGGAAACTACAATCGATCCATCTTGGTCAGAATACATTAATTTAACTTTAGCTATTATCCCAATTTCAGAATCTAAATAAGTTAAACTAAGAATATTATCTTTTACTGATAACAAAATTTTATCACAAGAAAAATTTGTGATTTTGCTATTAGCTACTCCGTATATTTTTTTCATCGATTTAAATAAAATCTCTTTTTGAATGATAAATTTCATATCTGATTCGCAATTTGTTTGATTCTTTAAATTATATATGTTCGTAAAATGAAATTATGTTCATCTTTTTTAAAAACGATATCATGCACTTGAACTAATTTAAAAATCATAAATATATAATGAATGATATATAATATAAACAGATCATTTGAATGCTAGAAATATCTCAAAAATTATATTTGAAGATCAAACTAGCAATTTTGAAAAATAAAATTTATATTCATAAATCGACGATATATAAAAATATCAAAAAATGACTCGAATAAGAAGTAATTTGATAAACTATTGAAATTGTGTGATCTATATGTTTAGATTCTTCTAAGAAGAAGGTTCTTTTATAAAACGTGGAAAGTTAATTGTATCAACATAATTTCAAACTGAAGGATGAGATTAACAAAAAATGAGATTTTTCTTTTATCTCAGTTTGAATGGCAATTTCCATATTAAATAAATCAGATGTATTCCAAATGGAATAATATTTGCTTTCTTCTCTTATTTTAAAATTCAAATATGTAATGTAAGTTATAGAATATTTTTACACTAATCTTTCATAGTTTGATTAAATTTTAATAGATGGTAAAATTTAAAAAGGTTATGAAAATTTGAAACGAAAGGAATATTTTTTAAACGTTTATCTTAAATAGTTTTTTTAACATCACTTATTTCTTAATAAGAAACTTCATGAAACGCACTTTCCAACCTTCTATATTAAAGAGACTTCGAACTCATGGATTTCGTAGTAGAATGTCGAAGAAAAGCGGTAGAATCATTTTATCTCGTCGAAGATCTAAAAGAAGAGTTAAGATAACTGTATCTTCGGAAAAGAAGAAGAAATGAAATTTTCTAAAAAATTTAGACTATCGAAAAAGAAATTTTTTGATAGAGCTTTTAAGAATCCAAAAAAGGTTTCATATAATGGAATCGTCATATTCGCTAAAGAAAACTTTTTACAATATCCAAGGATAGGTTTAATAATTTCGAAAAAAAATATTAAACATTCTTCTGAACGAAATAGAATAAAGAGACTAATTAGAGAATGTTTTAGATTAAATCTTTTTTTCTTAAAAAAGATGGACTTTATTGTTTTAGTAAAAAGAAATTTAAAAAATTTAGAAAATAGAAGAATTAACAAAACATTGAATAAGTTATGGACTCAATATTATCATTCTCCTCAAAAATTGTAATTTTTTTAATAACCATATATCAGAAACTTGTTAGTCCTTTTCTTGGAAATCATTGTCGATTTAAAATTTCTTGCTCCGAATATTCAATTGAAACAATCAAAAAGTTAGGTTTAATAAAAGGTTCTTACTATTCTTTTAAAAGAATATTGAGTTGTCATCCATTGTATTTTCATAACTGAAATAATTTGAAAAAAACTTATCGATACTGATCTTAACAGCAAAAAAATTCTCATGTATCTTCAAAAGAACTTACTTTTCATTGCATTGTTATTCTTCTCTTCTTTAATTTGGCAAATATGGAAAAATGACAAAGTTCAAGAAAAGACTTTAATTAACGCAGAGTCAAATGATATTCCTTTAGATAGAAGCTCAAAATATCAAATTCAAAAAGGAGAATATAATTCTTTTATAAAAGTTAAAACAAATGTTTTTGAGATACTTCTTGATAAGAAAGGAGGAGATATACATAGAGTTGATTTAATTCAATATAAGAAGAAACTGAATTCTGACGAACCTTTCAGAATAATAGACACAAAAGAAGATTTTGTATATCAAGTTCAAAGTGGATTTATCGGAAAAAATGGTCCAGATAATATTAGTTACAACAATGGCATTCGACCTACCTATTCTTCCAGAAGAGATTATTTTATAATCGATAATGAAAAAGAATACATCAAGGTTCCATTAATTTTTGTTAGTAAAAATAATGTAATATATGAAAAAATTTATGTGTTCAAGAGAGATCAGTACGATATTGAAGTAGAATATCGAATCACAAATAACAGTGCAGAAAATATTGAAATATCCATATTTGGTCAACTCAAGCAAAATGTAGAAGAATCTTACGATAATAGATTAGAAAATCGTAATTTTTCCGTCCGTTCTTACAGAGGAGCAGCGTATTCATCTGATCAAACAAAGTACAAAAAATGTACATTTAAAGATCTCATGAAAAAAAAATTAGAAATTCATACAAAAAGTGGATGGATTGCAATGCTACAACAATATTTTGCGAGTGCATGGATATTAAATGATCAATATATAAATTCCGTATATTCGATCAATTTTCAAGGAAAATCTGCAATTATTGGTTATAGAACTCCAAAGATTCTAATAAAAAGCAATGAAAGATTTCAGTATATTTCGAAATTATGGATTGGTCCAGAATTACAAACTGAAATGTCAAAAGTAGCTAACTATTTGGATCTAACTGTAGATTATGGATGGCTTTGGTTCATTTCTCAGCCTTTATTTCAATTATTACAATTCATTTATCGTTTTGTCGGAAATTGGGGCTTTTCTATCGTTATCATCACTTTTATTGTTAGAGGACTAATGTATCCGTTAACTAAAGCCCAATACATCTCCATGGCAAAAATTAGATTATTACAACCTAAATTGGAAGAAATTAAAAATAGAATAGGAGAAGATAAGAACAAAATGAGCCAAGAAGTTGTAGAACTATATAGAAAAGAAAAAGTTAATCCATTAGGGGGCTGTTTACCGTTAATAATACAAATGCCAATATTTCTTGCTCTGTATTATATGTTAATAGGATCGGTAGAATTAAGACAAGCTCCTTTTATATATTGGATACAAGATTTATCTTCCAAAGATCCATATTATTTTCTCCCATTATTGATGGGATGCACAATGTATTTCATTCAAAAGATGTCTCCTAATACTAATACTTCTGAACTGTCCAGAGAAAAAATAATTAATTACATTCCAATATTCTTTACGATATTTTTTTTATGGTTTCCTTCAGGATTAGTTTTGTATTACATCATAAGTAATTTGGTAACGATTATTCAACAAAAAGCTATTTACCGTTTTTTAAAGAAAAAAGGATTAAGAAAATTCGATAAGAATTGATTTTTTTTAATTGACTTTTCTAAAGTTTTGTCTCGTTTCTTTCTGATCTAATTGAAGATTCTTTGAGAAAAAATCATATGATAATAGATGATCTACAAGACACAATTGTTGCTCAGTCCACTCCACCAGGAATCGGTGGAATTGGGATATTAAGGATCTCTGGAACAGAGATCGATCAAGTATGTCAAAAAATATTGAAAAGAAAATTACAACCAAGATACGCTACTTATTTACCGTTTTATGGAGAATTCGATCAAGTAATAGATCATGGGATTGCGATATATTTCATAAAACCAAATTCCTTTACTGGAGAGAATGTTCTAGAACTTCACGCTCATGGCGGACAAATTATCATAGATATTTTAATGGAAAATATTTTAAAATTTCCTAGAATTAGGGTAGCATATCCAGGAGAATTCACCAAACGTGCTTTTTTAAATAATAAAATTGATTTGATTCAAGCAGAATCCATTTGTGAACTAATTCACGCTAATACCAGAGAGGCCGCTAGAAATTCTGTTAAATATGTCGAAAAAAATTCTAAATTTTCTAAGAATCTATTTTCTATAAAAAAAATGGTTGAAGAAATTCAATCCTTGGTCGAAATAAAAATTAATTTTCCAGAAGAAAACCTTTCTTTTTCCAAAGATAATTTAAGTTGTAAGATACAAGATGTTATTCTAAAATTAGAAAATTTAATTGATGGTTTAATCTATAATTCTAATGTTTCTGAATTCATTAAGATTTCCATTGTCGGAAAGCCAAATTCAGGGAAATCTAGTTTGATGAATATTTTATCAGAAAAAGAGGCTTCCATTGTTACTTCGATTCGAGGAACTACAAGAGATATTATCAAAGAAAATATACATATTCATGGAGTTTCTGTTCAAATTTCTGACACGGCAGGAATAAGAAGATCCAAAAATGAGATAGAAAGAATTGGAATAAAAAAAGCCTTAAAAGAATTAAAAGAATCAGAACATGTTTTGTATGTAACAGAAGATGTAATATGCAAAAATTTTTTCTCAGAAAAAAATAATATCTTATCAATTCTTAAAAAAAATTTTTCTTCTTCTAAGTCTTTCACTATTATTAAAAATAAAATAGATATTGATAATTTATCCTCTGGAATTAAAGTAATAGAAGGATGTACGGTAATTTTTTTGTCTTCTAAAACAAAAGATGGATTAGAGATGCTAAAAACACATCTTAAGAAGATCTTACAAAATAGAAATCATATCGAAAATAAATTCTTATCTAAACATCGATATAGGCTACTTTTGAAAAAATCTTTAAAACATCTAAAAAAGATAGAGAACGTTTCTAACTATTCGATAGAAATCTTAGCAGAAGAAATCAAACTGACTAATGAATACTTAGATCAGATATTTGACGGAAGGAGATACTATCCCCAAAACATGTTAAACGATATTTTTTCTAACTTTTGTATCGGAAAATAAGTCGATGAAAATAATCTCAAAAATTAAAAATTTTTTTTAAATTCAATCGCTCAAAATTCACTTTTTTCCCATTCGATCAATATAGGACATTCCGAAAGCTGACAAAACAAAAGTTAAATGAACAATAACACTCCACATTATTTTATTATCCGATACTTTTTCTGCTTCCATAAATAATCGAAGTAAATGTACTGAAGAAATTGCTACAATGGAAGAGGCCACTTTATTCTTAATGGAATTAACGTCCATTTTTCCCATCCAACTTAGTTTTTGGTGTTTGTCATCTACAGTCATCTTTAAAATGAAGTTCTCATAACTGGAAAACATAACCATTACTAATAATCCTCCTACTAAAGCAATATCGACTAAAGAAAGAACTGTGAGTATCAAACCAGATTCATCGATCATAAAAAGTTCTGGAATAGTACAAAGAACCTTTTGAAAAAATTTTAGAGTTAGCAAAATAAACCCAAAGGATAATCCCATATATACAGGAAATAGCAACCATCTCGATATATAAATAATCTTTTCAATTAATTTCTTCATATTTGATCTAACAAACAAAAATTTTTATAGATATTATTTTACGAATCCGACAATGAATTGAAAATGAAAAATTTGTCGAATAACCTTATAAAAGTTTTATAAAAATAGTATGCGTTCAATATCTATATGATTGTTCATTTCGAATCTAAAAGTCCATCTTTTTTTGATCGATTTTTGCATGACTGAATAAATTAAAAAAAAGAGATTCTAAAACTATAAAGTTGAAATTTCTAAGAACTTCTGAAGAGGCCAACTCTATTTCTTTTGTACTAGGATATTCACGAATAATATCTGTAAGTTTGATGATTATTAAGTTTTGATTTCCATCTCTGATCATGCAATAACTTGGATTTTCTCGATTTGAAATAGACATGTTAAAAGCTTGATGAAGAAATGAAGAACGATCGATCTCTCTACGAGAGATGGTTTTTTCATTTTGAAAACTAATCTTTCCTATTTCAGAAAAAAAAGTTTTTTTATTTACATTTTGATTATTTCTCAACTGATCTAAAATGAATTTTCCATCTTTTTCAACTTTTTCGTATGCTTTTCGAAAGCTAATTAATTTAAAAATTTTTTCTTTAACTAAATGAATAGGTTGAACGAATTCCGAACAATAATCTTCTATTCGAATTATGAAAAGAAGATTCTTATTTATTTCAACGATACCGATATTTTTTTTATTTTGGTTCTTTTGAGTGAAGTCTTGATTGATGTTTTGAGAAAAAATAAACTTTTTTACTTCTTGAAAATCAATTGAATTCGGTAAATTTTCATTTTCAAACCAATCTGTCCTGTATATTTTCATCTGAAATTTTTTTTGAGTTTTTAATAACAGATCAGAACTATTTTCTTTAATCTCCTCCAGGATAAATTCTCTAATTTTGTAAAATTTTTCTGAAGACTTGCTTTTTAATAGAATATCGTGTATTTCCGACTTAGATTCTAAGAATGTTTTATAGGATTTATTAATGGAACGATCCAATCGAAATATTAGATATTTTCCTTCAAATTCAATTATTTTCGATATTTGACCTATCTTCTTTAAATTAGCAGAAACGATTACTTGCGGTAAAAATTCTTTCTCTATCCATCCAATAGAACCATTTTTTTTAGCACTGAAAGGGTCTGTGGAAAACTTTTTTGCCAATTCTTCGAAAGAAAATCCCTGACTTAACTTTTCAATCATTAATTCTGCATCTTTTATGCTATCTAATTGAATCATGCTATAATAATTTTTTGGAGGGTTAGTAAAAAATTTTTTATTTTTTTTATAAAACTCAAATTCTTCTTCTTTCAAATTAAGATTTTCGTATTGACTTTCAATATCTAATTTAATATAGCTAATCCTAGCCTTCCTAGAAGATAGAAATTGATCCGGATAATTTTGATAATAAGCTTCCATCTCTTCTTCTGAAACATTTTGTAATTTTTGATACTGTAAAATAGGTAAAGTCAAAGTTTGTATCTTTCTTTTTTGAAACATGAATTTTGCATATTCAAGAGATTCTGAAGGTAATAGAAACTCATCGAGAAAATATGATTGCATAACTTTTTTGGTCAAAAAATTTTTCTTGATTTCTTGAGATAACGTTTTACCACTGATTTGGTTTCTCAATAAGAAGCTTTTATATTTTCTTTTGTCGAATTTTCCATTTTCTTGAAAAATTGATAAATTTCTAATTTCTTCCTTAATTTTGTCTTCACTGACTTTTATTCCCAACTTCATTGAATATTGACTCAATAAAGTTTCTTGGATTAATTTATTTAAGACTTGAACACGAATGAAATTCTCTAGATCTTGATCATGATCTTTCCAAAGGAATTCTTGATGCATGTTTTTTAGAAAAAAATATTTTTCCTTTTGAAAAGCTTGATCAAATTGATCTTGATGAATTTGTTCTCCATTAATTTTTATAATGTATTTTTTTGAATTCTCGTTTCCTAAGAAGTAACTTCCGACACCTGTCATAAAAATCGATAGAATAATCATCAAAGATATTGCTTTTTTCATAGGATTCAGTTAGAAAACTAATTTACATTTTCATGGATGTAAAGTTGAAAGAAACAGATTTTTCAAAGGATGAAAAATATAGAGTAATAGAAATGATTTGAAGAACAGTCTGTCTGGGTTTTTAAAATCTTGTTAAGATTTTTTTGTATTTCAATGGATTTTGAAAAGCAATGGAAAAAACTTCTTTCATACTCTTCACTGCATGAATTTTTAAAGAATTAGTTATATTTTTCGGTAATTCTTGTAACTCATGACGATTTTTATTTGGAATGATCACGGTTTTTATTCCTCCTCTCTGTGCGGCTAAAAGTTTTTCTTTTAGACCACCTATTGGAAGAATAAAACCCCTTAAAGTGATTTCTCCAGTCATGGCTATGTCAGATCGAGCTGGATTTTTTGTTAGATAAGATACTAAAGCTGTACATATTGCTATTCCTGCACTTGGTCCATCCTTTGGAGTAGCCCCGTCTGGAACATGAATATGTATATCTTGATTTTTGTAGAAATTAGATTCAATTCCTAGATAGTTTGACTTTGATCGAATGAACATCATCGATGTTTGAATGGATTCTTGCATAACTTCTCCTAAAGATCCTGTACAAGTTAATTTTCCTCTTCCAATAACACAAACTGCTTCGATAATTAACAAGTCTCCCCCAGATTCCATCCATGCAAGTCCTGTCACTTGACCTATTCTGTTTTTATTTTCGGCTTTTCCATAATCTAATTTTCGACGTCCTAAATACTCTTTTAAATTATCTTTATTGATGACAATTTTATGAATAGAAGGATTACTGATTATGGCTTTTACTACTTTTCTACATATCTTCGAAATTTCCCTCTCAAGGTTTCTAACCCCTGCTTCTCTGGTATAATAACGTATGATTTCTTCGAATGCATTTTCTTGAATTATCAACTCGTCTTTCTTCAAGGAATTTCTTTTGAATTGTTTTGGAAACAAATGATTTTTAGCAATTTTTTTCTTTTCTTCTTCTGTATATCCAGAAATTCTAATAATTTCCATCCTATCCAACAAAGCTGGTGAAATTCGAGTTGTATTAGCGGTCGCAATAAACATCACTTCAGATAAATCATAATCTATCTCTAAATAATGATCGTTAAATGCGAAGTTTTGTTCTGGATCCAACACTTCTAATAAAGCTGAAGCTGGATCTCCTCGAACTTCATAAGAGATTTTATCTATTTCATCAAAAAGAAACAAAGGATTTTTAACTCCAATTTTTGTTATTTTTTGTATGATTTTCCCTGGCATGGACCCAATGTATGTCCTTCGATGTCCTCTAATTTCCGCTTCGTCACGAATTCCTCCAAGAGACATTCTCACATATTTTCTCCCTGTAGCCTTTGCAATAGATTTTCCTAAAGACGTTTTTCCAACACCTGGTGGGCCAACTAAACACAAAATAGGGCCTTTGATCTTATTGGTTCTAATTTGTACTGCTAGATATTCTAATATGTACTCTTTAACTTTTTTTAATCCATCATGATCTTGGTCTAATATTTCCTTTGCTCGATTGATATCTTTTTTAATTCTACTTCTTTTTTTCCAAGGAACATTGATGATCCAATCGATATAACTCCTTAAAACAGTAGCTTCTGCAGATATTGGAGACATCATTTTAAGTTTTTGCAACTCTGATTCAGCTTTTTTTCTAACTTCTTTTGGCATCTTCAATGATTCAATTTTTTTTCTAAAAGTCTCAAATTCGTCAGGAGCGTTTTCCATTTCCCCCAATTCTTTTTGAATCGCCTTGATTTGTTCGTTCAAATAGTATTCTCTTTGACTTTTTTCCATTTGTTTTTTAACTCTTTCACGAATCTTTCTTTCAATTTGAAGAAAATCAATTTCCGATTCCATCATAACCATCAGATATTCTATTCTCTCTGAAATATTTGAAATTTCTAAGATTCTTTGCTTATCTGAAATTTTTAAAGACATGTGCGAAGCAATGGTATCTGCTAATTTATCCGAATTCTCTATAGATCTCAGAGACATCAGTATTTCTGGAGATATTTTTTTATTCAATTTGGCATAACATTCGAATTGATTGATGACCGTTCTGTTAAGGATTTTTTGTTCTTTTTCATCAATATCAGATTGACTTAAGTATTTTATTTTAGCAACGAAGTAATTTTCATTTTCTTTAAGATCAATGATCTTAACTCTTTCAATTCCTTCTACTAAAACCTTCAAAGTTCCGTCTGGCAACTTTAACATCTGTAAGATAAAAGATATTGTCCCTATGGAAAAGATATCGTTTACATTTGGATGTTCTTTGGAGGATTTTTTTTGCGCAACTAATATCACCTTTTTATTTCCATTCATTGCTGCTTCTAAACATCGAATTGATCTTTCTCTTCCTACAAATAAAGGAATAACCATATGAGGATATACCACTACGTCCCTTAGTGGGAGTACCGGTATTTCAACTTGTTCTGAACTTTCAAGATTCATAAAGATCTCTCTTTTCAATTTTTTAATATCTGATAATTATTTTATAATTTTTTATTGAAATCAATTTAAAATATTGGAAAAATGTTTGAGGATTTTTAAAATCCTTTTTAGAAAAAATTATTTGTTATAGATTATTACAGGTTCGAGTTTTTCAGATATTACTTTTTTATTAATGATAACTTGTTTAACACTTTTCATAGAAGGTAATTTATACATGACGTCAAGTAAAATATCTTCTAAGATGGATTTTAAACCTCTTGCTCCTGTTCTTTTAAGGATTGCTTTTTTTGCAATTTCTTTGAAAGATTCTTCTTCAAATTTAAGCTGTACATTCTCCATTTCAAAAAGCTTTTGATACTGCTTGATCAAAGAATTTTTCGGCTCCTTTAGAATTTTAACTAGCGAAGTTTCATTTTGTTCATCTAGAATGACAAAAGTAGATAGTCTTCCAACAAATTCCGGTATCAATCCAAATTTAATAAGATCTTGAGGTTCAACTTGACATAAAATTTTAGAAGTGTTTCTGTTATAATAAGAATGATCTATCAATTTGGCACAAAATCCTATTCCAGAACTTTTATTTAGTCTTTTTAAAATAATTTGATCTAATCCAAAAAAAGTACCTCCACATATAAAAAGAATGTTGGAGGTATCGATTTGTAAAAATTCTTGCTGAGGATGTTTTCTTCCTCCTTGTGGAGGAACAGAAGAAATGGTTCCTTCTATTAATTTCAATAAAGCTTGCTGAACACCTTCTCCGGAAACATCTCTGGTAATTGAAAGATTGTCAGATTTTCTGGAAATTTTGTCGATTTCATCGATGTATATTATTCCATTTTGAGCTAATCCAACGTCGTAATTACATCTCTGTAAGAGTTTTTGTATTGTATTCTCTACATCTTCACCAACGTATCCTGCTTCTGTCAATGTAGTTGCATCAGCTATAGCAAATGGGATGTTTAAGTAGTTGGATAGGGTTTTAGCTAACAAAGTTTTTCCACTTCCAGTAGGACCAATTAGAAGAATATTATTTTTTTCTATCTCTATCGAATTATTACTCGTTCTTTTAAAATTGTTGCTAATTAATCTTTTGCAATGGTTATAGATAGATACAGAAAGGACTTTTTTAGAACGATCTTGTCCAACTATATAATCATCTAAGTGCTTTTTTATTTCGTATGGTTTTTTAGTGAAATCCTTTGAAAAATTTGTAAAAAATTTTTTACTAGTTTTTTGAATGATTTCTTTGAACAAATCAACGCATTCATCACATATATAAGCAGAATTTCCAGAAATCAATTTTAAAACTTCATTTTGACTTTTTCCGCAAAAAGAGCAAAAAAGCAAATTTTTAGAGTCAATTTGACATTCGTCTTTCATATAAGAATCACTAATACTTTTTTGTTTAAAAATAAAAATAGTTTAAATTAATCTCCAAAACAAACACAAGTATTTTGCCAACTAAATAGATCTTCTATTAAGATAGACTCTATCTACTAACCCATAGTCAACCGCTTCTTCTGAAGAAAGAAAATAATCTCTTTCTGTATCTTTTTCTATTTGTTCGACTTGTTTTCCAGTATGTTTTGCCATGAGTTCGTTCATTTTAGATTTAAGTTTTATTATCTCTTTCGTATGAATTTCTATATCCGTTGCTTGTCCTCGAAAACTACCCATTGGTTGATGAATCATGATTCTTGAATTCGGCAGACAATATCTTTTTCCTTTAGCACCAGAAGCTAATAGAAATGCGCCCATGGAACAAGCTTGACCAATACATATTGTACTGACTTTCGGCATAATAAACTGTATTGTGTCATAAATAGAAATTCCTGATGTAATTATTCCTCCTGGAGAATTAATATAGAGATAAATTTCTTTCGTTTGATTTTCTGATTCTAAAAAAAGTAATTGAGAGATTATTAAGTTTGCCATATTATCTTCAATATAACCAGTTAAGAAGATAATTCTTTCCTTTAGAAGACGAGAGTATATATCATAGGATCTCTCTCCAAAAACAGTTTTTTCTATTACAGTAGGTATTATTGACATGTCCATGTTCCAATGAATTATCTAAAAAATTTTGTAATTGTGCAAAAACTTTTGAAAAGTTTTTGATAGTTAATAAATTTCTTTCAGAAAAGATGAGAAATCAATTTGATAGAATGAATTCTACAAAATAATATAATTTAAAAAGAATGATTAATTCTGGCAGATTAATTTTTTCTCTTCATATCTGAACTTCTAAAAATTAATAAAAATCTTTGATAACATAATGTATCAACTTTTTCATTTTTAAAAATTTTTTAAAATATTTTATTTAAATTTTTTATTGATTTTATAAAGTTTTCCGATTCTTCATTTTAGTTCGTTATCTTTCGAAAAAATTTTGTTTTTCTATTTTTTAAAAGGAATTTAAAGGACAATTTATTTTTCTGATTTTTAGCATTTTTAAATATCCTTAATTTTTTTTAGAAAGTATTTTTTCGACGAAAAAATTAAATCACCTCCGACGATGAATTATAAATTCGGATTTTGAGGTTTAAATTTTCAGTATATACTTAATTTCTTCTTTTATACTAAAGTAATATAGCTAAAAGGTTGATCAGTAACTGGTTGTTAAATGATAAAAGAAAAATACTTTTTAATGTGTTCAGTTTTTTAGAAAATTCGTATATTTTTAAAATTCATCAGTCATAAATCAAATTGACTTTTTCGTAACTGATATTCTATTGAATAAGTTTCTACATCGAAAATTAGCATACTATATTAGTATATTCGTTAGATACTAACATAAAAAATTATATCATTTGAAATATGTTTATCATATTCTCAGAAGATAATTCTTAAAAACTCTTTCTTTTTAAAAAGCATTATAACTATATAAAATAAAATAAATTTAGTTAAAATACATTTTGTGAATCTGAAATATCTAAAGAATTATTCAAAAAAATTTTTTCAAATTTATGAGATAGAAAACAAAAATTTATTTATTTAAAGAATGTAATGATCAACTTTTATCATTTGACTGAAAAATAAACAAAACATTTTATAAATTTTTAACTAAAATTGAGTTCATTAAGAATTAAACTATTACTATGAATTGTTCAATATCAGATTTTCTAATTGATTCAAGAAATTATTGAAAAACTTATATGAAAATTTTCAAACTTAAAAAAATTTTACATTGGTTCTCTATAATCTTAGTTTCTACTTTATTATCAGGTTGTAATAGTTCACTAATGAATCCACAAGGAACAATTAGTAAAGATCAAAAAGTAATAATACTATCTTCAATCGGACTTATGTGTATAATTGTTGTTCCTGTTATATTTATGGCAATCTTTTTTTCTATTAAATATTGGGAAAAAAACAACAAAAAATCCGTTTATCTTCCAGATTGGTCATTTTCTAAAAAAATAGAATTCTTTTGTTGGTTTTTACCGATGATCATTGTTTTAATACTAAGTATCTTAGCTTGGAAGACGACTCATCGATTAGATCCTTATAAGAAAATCAATAGTTCCGAAAAAAAAATAATAATTCAAGCCATATCAACTGATTGGAAATGGTTTTTTATATATCCTTTTCAAAAGATAGCAACGATCAATGAAATATGTATCCCAATTAACGTTCCAATTGAATTTCATCTAACTTCTTATTCAGTAATGAATTCCTTTTTTATTCCATCACTTGGTGGCCAAATCTATGCTATGAATGGAATGAAAACGAGAATTAACTTGATTTCAAAAAATATAGGTGTTACCGATGGATTCTCATCGAGTTACAGTGGATCGGGTTTTTCAGATATGAAATTCAAAGTTATCATGTGCAATAAATCTGATTATATTAGATGGATCGAAAAAGTGAAGAATTCAAAAAATCAATTAAAAAGTTTCGAGGAATTTAAAAAAATTGCCGCCCCAAGTGTTAATAATCCAATTTCTTATTTTTCCAACGTTTTTCCAAATTTATATGATTATCTTACTTTCAAACATTAAAATACTTTCAATCACAAATTTGGAAAAATGAAATTTTGAAATGTAAATTTTTAAAACTATGATAGCAATAAAATTATTTTGAATATAAATTTATAAATGATACGAGGAAAATAGTAAATGTTTGGCAAGCTCACTCTAAAATCGATTCCAACACATGAACCAATTATAATGGTTACGATGGCAATTGTATCTTTGATTATTTTTTTTGTTCTATTTTTAATTACTTACACGAAGAGATGGAATTGGTTGTGGAGCGAATGGTTAACAAGCTTAGATCATAAAAAAATTGGAGTTATGTATATTATTGTTTCTATAGTAATGTTATTTCGTGGATTTACAGATGCAATATTAATGAGAACACAACAAACTATAGCTTCAACCAATTTTTTGGGAGGGAACGGATTCCTTTCATCAGATCATTATAATCAAATTTTTACAGCTCATGGAGTGATAATGATATTTTTTATGGCTATGCCTTTAGTCATTGGATTAATGAATATTATTGTTCCTTTGCAAATCGGATCTAGAGATGTTGCGTTTCCTCGTCTAAATTCTATTAGTTTTTGGATTTTTTTATCTAGTGTAATTTTAATGAACTTATCTTTTTTTATCGGAGAATTCGCTAAAACTGGATGGCTAGCCTATCCTCCATTGTCTGAAAAAAATTACAGTCCAGATGTTGGAGTAGACTACTGGATATGGAGTTTGCAAATAGCTGGAGTTAGTACGACTTTGAATGGAATTAATCTAATTACTACAATTTTAAAGATGAGAGCGGAAGGAATGTCTATGATGAAAATTCCAGTTTTTACATGGACTGTTCTTTGTTCGAACATATTAATTGTCGCTTCTTTTCCCATATTAACCTCTACAATCGCATTGTTATCTATGGATAGATATTTAGGAGCACATTTTTTTACTAACGATGGAGGAGGAAATATGATGTTATACATAAATTTAATATGGGCTTGGGGGCATCCTGAAGTATATATATTGATATTGCCTGCGTTTGGAATTTTTTCAGAAGTTACTTCTACCTTTTGCAGAAAAAGTATATTTGGATATCAATCCTTAGTTTTAGCCACCGTTGCAATTACTGTAATGTCTTTTATGGTTTGGTTACATCATTTCTTTACAATGGGATCTGGTGCAAAAGTTAATTCAATTTTTGGAATTGCAACAATGATTATTGCGATTCCAACTGGAGTGAAGATGTTTAATTGGTTATTTACCATGTTTAAGGGAAATATATCTTTTCGAAGTCCTATGTTATGGACGTTGGGATTCATAATAACATTCACAGTAGGAGGTGCTGCTGGAGTTCTTTTATCTATTCCATCAGCAAACTTTTTTTTACACAATAGTTTATTTTTAGTTGCTCATTTCCATAATGTGATTATAGGAGGAGTGGTATTTGGATGTTTTTCTGGTATTACATATTGGTTTCCGAAAGTTTTTGGATTTTTACTAAATGAAAAAATTGGAATTTTATCTTTTTCTTTATGGATAATAGGATTTTTATTAGCTTTTGTTCCACTATATTTTTTAGGACTGGATGGGATGACTAGAAGATTGAGTCAACATATAAATCCTAGATATCATCTTTTATTATCCGTAGCATGTTTCGGAACCATTATTATAGCGATTGGAATTTTATGTCAAATAATTCAAGTGATATACAGTTGTTTAAACAAAAATATGGATGTTACTGGAGATCCTTGGAATGGAAGAACATTAGAATGGTCAATTCGTTCTCCTGCTCCAGTTTATAACTTTGCTTTTCTTCCGAAAGTAAAGAGTCGTGATGATTGGTGGGAAATAAAAAAATCAAGAAAAAGAATGCAAGAGATGAAAAAAAGAAGATCCAAAGGTTATCGTTCTATATGTCTTCCAAATAGATCTTTTTCTGGAATATTGATCGGATTTTCTTGTCTTATTTTTGGGTTTTCAATGGTATGGTATATATGGTGGATGGCGATATTTGGAATGAGTCTTATTTTAGTTTTTTCCATTCATTCTTTTTTGACAAAAGAAAAGATGGTTTATATTGATTCCAAAGATGTTCAAAGAATAGAAGAACCTCTTAAAAATGTAAAGAATGTGTATGACATTAGGAGGACTGATGCTTTTTGATAACGAAGATACATTAAGAAAGAATAATAAAACATTGCTTGGGTTTTGGATATATTTAATGAGCGATATGCTTTTCTTTGTCTCTTTAATCTTAGTATATTCTGTTTTTTTAAAAGAAGATGTGAGATTTTCAATTTTAAGAGATCAAATAAATTTAAAAATAGTATTTTTAGAGACTATTTTATTATCAACTAATAGCTTAATGTTCTATTTTTCTGAAACTTCTTTTCAATTGAATAGGAAAAAGGAATTTTTTATAAAGATTTTATTTTTCTCGTTAATTATCGGTGTAACATTTTTCTTTGTAGAAACTTATGAGATTTCTAAATTATTTCAATGTCAATTTTTTCCGAAAAATAGTTCTATATTTTCTGCTTTCTTTTCTGTAATAGGAGCTCACAGTTTACATGTTTTTTTCGGACTGATATGGATTATTGTAATGGAAGGAAAGATCCTTTTTAAAGGACTAGATAAAAATAGTTTAGTATCATTAAAATGTCTAAGTGATTTTTGGCATTTTTTAGATATCATGTGGATACTTATAGTAAGCGTTGTTCATCTCTTGATAAAAGTCATTTAAGCAATTTTCTTAAAAATATTTCTTGGAGAAATAGAATTGAAAAAGACATTAATTTATTCTTTTTTTTATTTACTTATAACAACGACACCTTTTCTTACGGTAAAGTTCTCGCAAAATTTTACAAAACCATTAATCGTCATGATAATTTTCATTTCTTCCATTGCTAGAATTTCAATTCATTTTTTAGTTTTTTTGAACTTAAAACTCTTTAAAGAAAAAATATATAAGATATCATTTTTAATGTTTTTTATTATAATTTCTTTTATATTATCTTCAGGATCTTTATGGATTATGCATCATTTAAGAACAAATATGTCCAATCAACATGAGACGTTATTTCGAGATAATTAAACCAAAAATTGTACTTGGAAATCTGATTTCTTCTGTTTGTGGGCTTTTGATAGCAGAGGAATATTCTTTTAATTTTTTTCGAGGTTTTTACGTAATATTGAGTATCTTTTTAATTATTTCTTCTTGTTTTATCTTAAATAACTTCATGGATAGAAAAGTAGACAAAATCATGATTAGAACGAAAAATAGAATTTTAACGAAAGATAGTTCGAAAAATAATATTTTCTTTTTAATCTTGTCTTTTTCTTTTTTAATAATTGGACTATTAATTTTATATAAATCATCTAACTTGCTTTCTTTATCAATTTCAATTTTTGGTTTTTCAACTTATGTTTTGTATACTGTACTGAAAAAAAAAACTTTCTACAGTATATATTTAGGGAGTTTATCTGGGTCAACCCCTTCAATGATCGCTTATTGTTCCATATCTAATCGAATAGATGTTCGATCAATTATCATATACATCACCTTATTTCTTTGGCAAATTCCACATTTTTACTCCATTTCTTTATTATTTTTAAAAGATTATTTGAGGGCTAAAATTCCAATTTTACCTAATAAGATAGGATTATTTAAAACTAAAATACATATATTCTCATACGTTATGGTGTTTTCCATATTAAGTATAATTCCATTTTTTAATGGATATGTTGGAATAAGATACCTAAACATAACCATATTTGTTAATTTAATTTGGTTACTAACAGTATTACAAGGTGTAATTGATTCATCTGTTAGTTTAAAGAAATGGTCTAAAAAAAGTTTTATGATTTCTATAATTTCAATTAATTTATTCAATTGTATGTTTGCAATAGATAAAAACCTAAACTAGAGCAAAGATTTACTACGACATTATTGATAAAACATATGATTGAATTTATCGTTTAATAATTATTTAAAATATGTACCTATTTACCTAAAATATCATTATAAGATTATAAGAAAGTTTATAAAAAGTATGTCTAAAAAAGAATTAAAAATTTTCTTTAGCTTGGGTTCAGTTTTTGCGCTCCGGGCATTTAGTATGTTTATGACTCTCCCAGCAATAGTAAGTTATGGAAGAAATTTGAAAGGATCTACCGATTTTCTACTAGGTTTGGCTATTGGAATATATGGTTTAACTCAAGCAATTTTTCAAATTTTTATTGGATCAATGTTGGATCGGTTTGGAAAAAAAAAATTGATCATTTTTGGATTATTTGCATTTGTTTCTGGAAGCATTGTATCAGCTTTTTCTAAATCAATATGGGGTTTAATTATTGGAAGGGCATTCCAAGGATCTGGGACAATTTCTTCTTCTATGATGACAACGATGTCTGATTTAATCGACGAAAAAAATCGAATAAAAATAATGATAATGATTGGAGTAAATTTCATTTTTATTTTTTTATTAACAATCATTATCAATCCAATAATCACTTATTTTATAGGAATGAGAGGTATTTTTTTCATTTCTAGTATTTTTTCTATAGTTTCCATTTTAATTGCTATTCTTTTAATTCCAGAAAAATCCTCTATGCAATCCAAATCAGAGAATTATTTTTCAATGTCTAGCATAAAAAAAGTTATTAAAAATCATCGATTGATGAAATTGAATTTTGGAATATGTTTCTTATATATCTTATTAATGTCTAATTTCACAGTTTTACCATCGATATTATTAAATAAAGATTCGTTTCTTATCGATCAAAACTGGAAGTTGTATTTAGTAATTCTTTTCATCTCTTTCGTAATTACTCTACCAATTTCTATGGTTTTAGAAAAGAAAAAGGAAACAAAACAAATTTTTTCAAGTTGTATAGCCATTTTCATCATTTCTGAAATAATGTTCATTAATTTCGTTAAAAACTTTTTCTTATTATTGATTAGCCTACAAATTTTCTTCATTGTTTTTGGTATTATGGAAAATTTAATATCAACTTTAATAAATAAAGAATATTGTTTCGAATATAAAGGTACAGCGATTGGCATATATTCCATATTTCAATGTGGAGGATCTGCAGTCGGAGGAATCCTTGGAGGATGGTTTTTAGAGATTCAAGGGATTCAATCAGTTTTTATATTATTCATCATCACTTCCATATTGTGGTTTTTCATTAATTTAAACTCTAGTCGCTTGAAAAAAATAAGATTTTTATTTAGAAATTAAAAAATTTTTCGAAAAAAAATCTTGATTTTACTTTAATAAAAAAATGGAGTGATGATTAGAAATTTGAAATATTCTTTAAACAAAAAAAAAGTAAATTTCTGTCATAGAACTAGAAAATACAACTATTTATGATCAAAAACTATTTTAGGTTTGATGATTAAATAAAAACTTTCAAAGATTTTTTATCGGAAAAAATTTAACTATTTATCATTCATTTTAAATCAAATAATTTCTTTAAGATTTTCGAGTATTTTAAAAATGATTAATTTTTCTGGACTTTCTTTTCATCAGAAATCTAAGATAATAAAAAAACAGGTTAATGATATACTGATGCAAAAAGTTCGATCTTTTCAAAAAATTCATAGAAATTTAATTAATGTTATCCGATATATTATTTTTGAAGGAAAAAAAATTAGATCTTGTTTCATATATTCTGTTGGAAGTATGTTAAAGGTCTCTTGTAAACAAATCAGTAAAATAGCTGCTTCTGTTGAATGCATGCACGCATATTCTTTAATTCATGATGATTTACCTTCGATGGATAATGACGATATCAGAAGAAACAAAAAGTCTTGTCACATTGTTTTCGGAGAAGCTAATGCCATATTGGCTGGAAATGCACTACAAGCGTTAGCTTTTGAGTTATTGTTAAGTCTGAATAGAAAAAATTTGGATCATAAGAGTCACTTGCAAATTATTCGAGAACTAACTATAGCAGGAGGAATAAAAGGAATATGTGGAGGACAATCCCTGGACATTTCAAAAAAAAAGAGATGTCATATGAACATTGAACTGTTAAATATAATTTATTTTTATAAAACTGTTTCTCTAATAAGAGCTTCTATTAGAATGATTTTTTATGCATCCAGATATCGATATGAAAAGAAATTAATCCTTATTTTAGATGATTATTCTGAAAATATCGGTTTATTGTTTCAAATTGCAGATGATCTTATTGATTTCAAAAAAGATAAATTAAAATCTCAAAATCAAAATAAAAACAAAATAACTTATCCGATATTAATTGGCATCGATCAATCAAAAAAGTCTATAAAAAATCTATATAAAAAATCAATAAGAAATATTTTTCTCATCAAAAAAAAATATGGGTTCAATATCGATATGTTATGCAATGTAACTGACTTCATTCTTTTTAAGAATAAGTAAAATATCTTGATTACTATTAACCAAAAAGTATCTTTACAATTTACAACATAATTGATCATATTTGATGATCACGTATTTAGAGAAAATGAAAACTAATTCCATATTTTATCCGATTTTATCTAAAATAAATAATCCTAAAGATCTTCGATCTTTATCAGAAAAAAAATTATCTAAACTATGCTTAGAGATTAGAAGATTTCTTCTGCATAGCGTAAGTAAATCTAGCGGTCATCTCGCTTCTGGATTGGGTGTAATTGAATTAACAGTAGCATTGCACTATGTTTATAATACTCCATTCGATCATCTTATATGGGACACTGGACATCAATCTTATCCCCACAAGATATTAACTGGAAGGAGAGATAAAATGCATACTATCCGAAAAAAAGATGGTCTACATCCGTTTCCTTGGAGAGAAGAAAGTGAATACGATATATTAAGTGTTGGACATTCTTCTACTTCCATCAGTGTTGGATTAGGTTTGTCCATCGCTGCAAAAAAAGAAGGAAAAAACAGAAAGACGATATGCGTAATAGGGGATGGAGCGATAACATCCGGAATTGCTTTTGAAGCTATTAATCACGTAGGTTTTATTAAGGAAGATCTCTTAATTATTTTAAACGATAATAAAATGTCAATTTCTAACAATACAGGAGCATTACACGAAACTCTCCTAGGAGAAACAAAATATTATCAGTCGAAAAAGTTTAATCAGGTTCTTGAAAAAGAAGAAAAATTTGTTTCAAATAGTCTAAAAAGAAGATCCAGAAATTTTTTTCGATCATTGGGATTGAATTATTTTGGTCCAATAGAAGGAAATGATGTTTATCATCTTATTCGAACGATTGAATATTTAAAAAAACGTCGAGGACCTAAATTGTTACACATCATTACAAAAAAAGGAAATGGGTATCTTCCAGCTGAAAAAGATCCTATTCTTTGGCATTGTGTACCTCAATTCAATTTAAAGAATGCGAATAAATCTATTAAAAGAAACAAAAAAAAAATGTTTTCAGATCTATTCGGAAAATGGTTATGTAGAGAGGCTTCAACAGATCCAAAATTAATTGCAATCACACCAGCTATGAAAGAAGGTTCAGGAATGAAAAATTTTTGTAAATTTTATCCAAATCAGTTTTTTGATGTTGCGATTTCGGAGCAACATGCAGTTACTTTTGCAGCTGGTTTAGCAATTGGAGGGTATCATCCAATAGTTTCTATATATTCCACTTTTCTACAACGAGCATATGATCAAATCATTCATGATGTTGCAATACAAAATCTACCTATTTTGTTTGCAGTGGATCGATCTGGAATCGTTGGAGAAGATGGACCAACCCATCAAGGTTCCTTCGATTTAACTTATTTAAGATGCATACCTAAAATTGTGATCATGTCTCCCAGTAATGAGGAAGAACTCATTAATATGCTCCATACTGGATTTCATTATAGAAAAGGTCCTGTTGTAGTAAGATATCCGAAATGTTATCAAAAAAAATTTTTGAAAATACAATCTTTTTCTAAAATGAAAATAGGAGAAGCTGTAATTAAGAGATCAGGTAAAAAAATTGCTATTTTGAATTTTGGAACACTTATTGAAGAAGCTAAAATTGTTTCAAATCGTTTAGATGCTACTTTAGTAGATATGAGATTTGTCAAACCTCTAGATGAAAAGATGATCCTAAAGCTTGTTCAAAATCATCAAGTATTAATTACTCTAGAAGAAAATTCTACATTTGGAGGGGCAGGAAGTGGAGTAAATGAATGCGTTTTAAAAAATAAAATTTTCATGCCGATATTAAATATTGGATTTCCAGATAATTTTATAAAGCAGGGGAATAGAAGAGAAATTTACGAAGAAATAGGATTGAACTCTAAAGGAATTGAAAATACGATACAGAATTATTGCAATAAGATTATTTAAATGGATTTTTATTAGAACTTTGTTTGAATATATATGCTTGAAAAAAAGGCGGCTAAAAGATCGTCTAACATGATTCCAACTCCATTTTTTATTTTCTTTTCTAAGAAATTTATAGGAAATGGTTTAAGGATGTCTAAAGTTCTAAATATCAGAAAACTTTCCAAGATTTTTTCTATATTAGGTTTTTCTAAAGAAGCTAAAACGAAGAACATTCCAGAAAATTCATCTAAAACAATAAAATTATGGTCTAAACATTTTGTTTTTCTTGAAAGAATGTAACAAATTAATAAACCTATTAAAATGTTTGACAAACTAATCAAAAAAATAATTTTTTTGGAAAAGAAGATACTTATTATTTTCCAAATTAAAATTGTGATTAAAGAGGAAAATGTTCCCGGAAACTTTGGAAAAAAACCTATTCCAAACATCGTTAAAAAACAATAACAAGATTTGTAAAAAAAAATTTCATTCTACTTCTAATTTTTTGAAAATTTAGATTGAATAACTCTTTCATCTTGACTGTATAACGAAAATGTTCAAGAGATAATTTGTTTTTACATCTGTGATTAAGAAGAACCAGATTCTTTTTTTTTAAAAACAATTTTGTCCAGAACTCCATTAACAAACTTATAACTCCTTTCGGAACCAAATTTTTTAGATAGCTCAATTGCTTCATTAATAATCACTTTATATGGAATTTTAATATACAAAAGCTCAAAAACTCCGAGTCTAAGAATTGCTTTTTCAATTTGATCGATCAATTTTAAAGCTCTTGAAGTATGTCGAAACAATTTTTGATCTATCTTTGAGACTTTGTTAGAAGTTCCAATAAAAATTTTTTTAAAATATTCAATATCTACATCTATTTTTTTTGACTGAATCATATTCAAAAAATCAACTACTATAAGCGAGTTCTTTGTTCCTGAGATTTGCCAGGAATAAAGTGCTTGAACAGCCATTATTCTAGCTTTGTGACGAATTCTTCTCATCTCATCTTTATTTTAAATTAGTTAATACTTCTCTTTCTTTAAAGATGTTTTAGAAATTTTATCAATCAAATTAATCATTTCTAAAGAAACTAATGCTGCTTCGGATCCTTTGTTTCCCATCTTAGATCCTGATCTAATGATTGCTTGATCTAAATTTTCTGTAGTTAGAATTCCGCAAGATATTGGAATTTCATATTTTATAGATATTTTAGAAATCTCAGAAATACATGTATTGGAAATAAATTCAAAGTGCTTTGTATCTCCTTTAATCAAAGTCGCGATTGTAATAATGGATCGGTATTTTCTGGACTTAGAGAGTATTTTTGCAATTAATGGAATTTCATAAGCTCCTGGAACTTCTACGATGTATATATCTTCTTCTTTTAAATTTCCTACTCTTAGTAAAGTATCTAAAGCCCCATTTATTAGATTTTCATTGATAAAATAATTAAAACGGGAAACTATTATTGCTATTTTGATAGGATGAATAAAATATAAAGATCCTTTCATTTTCTTTATTACCATAATTTACCTGATTAATAATAAAATTTTTATTCTATTTATCAAAAGAAAAACAAAAAAATTAAGACAATGAATAATATGATAAATCTAAGATTCTTTCTTTTTTAAAATTACTCGTACATCTTTTCCAATTTTCTTAACTTGCACAAATCTCAACTTAGAGATATTATTTATTTCAGACTCCTTCGAAATAATAATTAATTCTTTCGATTGACTTCCAAAGAATTTTGGAGCGATGTATAAAATGATCTGATCAAACAAATTTAAAGAAAGTAAAGAACTTGCAAAAGTAGGACCGCTTTCTATCAGAATAGAATTAATCTTTCTTCGAGCAATTTGTTTCATGGTATAGATCAAGTCGATTCTTCCTTCAGAGTCTAATTTTGTTGAAAATTCTTTTACATTTTTTTTCCATCTTTTTTTCGAAAATTGACTTCGAAATAGCCAACATTCTCCTGGAGTATTTACTATTTTATGATTTTCATGAACTTTATTTTTCGTGTCAATTACAATTCGAACTGGTTGTCTGATTTCTTTTTCTGGATAAATATTCTTCAGTTCATCTGAAAAATCGTTCCATCGAACATTAAGTCTAGAATCATCCGAAACGATAGTAGACCCTGTGGTTAAAACTGCACTTGATTGTGCTCTAATTTCTTGAACATCCTGTCTAGATTTATAAGAAGATATCCATTTATTTTTTTCAAAATTTATAGGAATTACTTTAGAATTAATAGAAGTTGCCATCTTAATTGTTATATATGGTAATCCTTGTTTCATTCTTTTGATAAATCCTAAATTTATTTTTTCAGATTCATCTTTTAAAAGTCCAGAAATTACCTGAACTCCAGATTTTTTTAATTTTATCAAACTTTTTCCTGAAACTTTCGGATTAGGATCGGTCATAGATACAAATATTTTAGAAATTTTAGCATTAATCAGTTCATCAACACAAGGAGGAGTAAGACCATAATGATTACATGGTTCTAAAGTAACGTAAACAGTGGCTCCTTTTAAGAAGTGCCCTGCCTTCTTCATGGCAAGAACTTCGGCATGTGACTCTCCAGTCTTAGAATGATAAGATTCTCCTACAATTCTATTGTTTTGAACTATTACACAACCAACATTTGGATTAGGAGAAGTGGTAAACTTTCCTTTTTTTGCTAAAAAAATTGCCCTACTCATAAATTGTCTATCTTTATCGTTCATCCTACATATCTCTTGTTAAATTGAGAATTTCTTCATAAAAGTTTAAAAAAAAATTTTCTTAGAAAGATACGATTCTTTGAAAGAAATGGAAAAGTTGATCATTTTGAATCTTAAAATCCAAGTTTTTTAAAAATCTTAAAAAAAGAAACTAGAAACTCTAGAAGTTTCTTAAAAAAATCAAAAACCAAATCGTTCTTTGAGGAATAGAAATTCAATTAAAACTATTTTACTTAACAAATTCTGTAAAAAATTGATGAACAATTTTAGAAAAAATTCTTTTAAGAACAGATTAATAAGAATTACTTCTTTTAAAAAACGAGCCTTTGCTAATAAATCTTTTAACTTATCTAAAATTTTTCAAGGATAATATTTTAATTTTAAATCAAATGACAGAATAATCTTATAAAGCTCATCTATTTTGATGTAAATCTCATTCTCCATAATTCATTAGAATTGATCATTGATCCTAAAAAATCTCAAAAGTAATTCTAAATAGAATCTATTGTTCCTTTAGGTAGAATGGAAGTAATGAAATTTCTATGAAGTAGAATTTTGTTCGAATCATTCAACATTACTACGAGATAATCCGAATTTTTATGAGTACGATCTACTTTTCCGATCAACCCACCCTTAGTAATAATTTCGTCTCCAGAAGTAATGGAATCCATCAATTTTTTATGTTCTTTAGCTTTTTTCTGCTGTGGACGAAAAATTGATAAATAAAAAATAATTGCAAACAAAACTAACATCGCTACTAAAGAATACGGACTATCTTTTTCGTGATGTAAATTTGTTGATGCATACGCTGAATCAATAAAATATTTCACGATCACTCCTTTTACTTTCCGCTTAAATATAATAAAAAATCATTAAGTCGTCAATTTTTGTTAAAAACCTCTATTCTAAAATAATAGCATAAAGAAATACTTTTATGAAATCTAGAAGTATATTTCGAACAAATAACATGTTGGTTCTAAAGAAATCCTTAAAAAAAATAATTTAAAAGTATAATTTAAATGATAATATGTCAAATTTGACAATTAAAAGATCCAAAAAAAATTATAAAAACGATAAATATCGATAAATGTATTAAATTTTAAATTATTATTTGATTGATTCGATTCTTATTTTTGATCGAATTTATTAATCGAATCAGATATACCTAAGATTTTTCTTAAATCTTTTATCGAGATAGAGTTCTTCAACTTCTTAAAAAAATTAATTCAAGTAAACTTTTGAAAGATATTTCATTTTTTTTACTTCATGAAAAAGAACTATCTTTCGTCCACTTTTTCTAACGAAATACTTTATTTATGTGAAAGAAAATCGATGAATATTGAGTTGATTTTAATGAGATACTTTAATGTTTTTTAAAAAATTAAAAGTAATTTTTTTTAAAAAAGATTATATTAATTGTTTAAATCAGTGATCTTTCTTAAAAAGAAAAATATGAAAGAAATTTTTCTTTTCTTTCTTCACATAAAAAATTTTTTCAAATACATATCTTTTTTAATGATTTAATTTAAGCAACTTTTTATTTTTATTTTTTTTAAAAATTCCAATCTCTTTCATAAAATTTTTTTCATCTAAATAAAGTAGCTAATTTTGATAAATCAAAGATATTTTTTCAATCATTCATAACTCATTATATTAAAAACAATACTAAAATTTATAAAAGAATTTTCTTCATAATTTCTAAATAAATTGTGTTTAATCTGATCAAATCCTGAATTTCTATCATCTCATTCGGTTGATGAATTGTTTGATTTATCAATCCTATTTCTACTATTTGGTTACAAATTTCGATAATAAAACGACCATCAGAAGTTCCTCCAGAATGAGATAATTTTGGAAACAAACTAAATTTTTCTATTAATATTTTATTAATAATTTCAATCAGTTCTTTACTTTTCTTTTCGAAGGGTTTTGCAGAAAGTTTCCAAAAAAGTTTATAGGAAGAAGTATGTTTTTCAATTTCAGAAGATATATATTGTTTGACGAAATCATGATTAATCTCTTTATCGAATCGAAAGTTCATTTTTATTTCTACTTGAGATGGAGTAATATTGTTTCCATAAGAATTGGAAGAAATCTTTACAATTTGAGAAGAAACATTTTTAGAAAATTTATCTATCATGTTGGATCTAAAAATCAATTTTTTTAAAAGTGGGACGACAAGATTGACTGGATTTTTTATAGGATCAAGATATGCGACATGTCCTTGAGGACCATATAGAAATAAATTCAGATTTAAAGAACCTCTTCTACCATTTTTTATGGTATCTCCGACTATAAACTCACTAGTAGGTTCTCCAATGATGCAGTAATCTATTTTTTCTTTTCTTTTTTTTAAAATTTCAACCACTTTTTTTGTTCCATATTTTGCTGATCCTTCTTCATCTGAAGTGATTAGAAATGCTAATTTTCCAATATGATCTGGAAAGGAAGTTACGAATTCTTTAGCAGACAAAATCATGGAAGCTATGGCTCCTTTCATGTCTGCTGTTCCTCTTCCATAAATTGAATTATCTTTGATCACAGGATCGAAAGGATAGTATCTCCAATCTTTAAGAGAACCAGGACATACTACGTCAGTATGACCAACAAATAGTAGAACTTTCCCTTTCTTCTCTCCATGAGAAGCAAAAAAATTTTTAACATTGTTAAAATTTATTCTTTCAACTAAAAAACCAACCTTTTTTAGAGTTCCAATCAAAATCTCTTGACAGCCTAAATCATTTGGACTGATAGATGGTATTTTAATCATTTTTTGAAGAATCTTTATAGTTTGATCAATCATTTCATTTTTTGTGCTTTTATTTTTTTATAATTAAAAGAACGACAAAAATATTACTTCTTTATCTCGAAAAATTCCAATTTTATCCTTTATTTTTTTAGAAAACATTGGAAGAAAGAAAATTTAGAAAATAATAATATACTTATGAGAAATTATTTCCAAAAAAAAGAATTTTAAAATAATCAAATAATTAAGAAATACATTTCGATTATCATTAAAAATGATTTGATTTTTTAAAAGTATTTATTTCATAGTTTCAGGAATTTAATATGAACAAGAAAATAATGAAAAAGTCTCTAAAGCTCCACAGCAGAATTAAGAAAGGAAAAATCGAAGTCATTCCAACAAAACCGATCTCAACAAAAAAAGATTTAATATACGCTTATACACCTGGAGTTTCGTTTCCTTGTGTAGAAATCTTAAAAAATCCAGAGAATGTACACAAATATACTTCTAAATCCAATTTATTAGCTGTAATATCAAATGGAACAGCCGTATTGGGATTGGGTAATATCGGTGCTTTAGCAAGTAAACCGGTGATGGAAGGAAAATCAATAATTTTTAAAGAATTTGCTGGAATTGACGTTTTTGATATTGAAATAAATGAAAAAAATCCGGAAAAGTTTGTAGAAATTACTTCTTCTTTGGAACCTACGTTTGGAGGAATTAATTTGGAAGATATTCGATCTCCAGACTGTTTTTATATAGAAGAAAAATTGAAAGAAAAAATGAATATTCCAATATTTCACGATGATCAGCATGGAACAGCAATTGTCGTTTCGTCAGTTATATTAAATTGGATCAAAGATACAAAAAGAAATATACGAGAAGTTAAGTTAGTTATTTCTGGTGCAGGAGCAGCTTCCATAGCTTGTGCCAATATGTTAGAAAAACTTGGAATCCTACATGAAAATATATTTATGTGTGATTCCAAGGGTGTAATAAATACTGGTAGAAAAGATTTAAATGAGATTAAGTCAATCTACGCTACTCGAAATGAAAATCTTCAAACATTATACGATATTATTCAAGGAGCAGACGCGTTTTTGGGGTGTTCTGTTTCAAAAGTTTTAAAAAAAGACATGGTTCAATCTATGGCTAATAGACCTATTATTTTAGCCTTAGCAAATCCAATTCCAGAAATAATGCCATATGAAGTTGAAGAAGTCAGATCAGATGCTATTGTTTGTACGGGTAGATCCGATGATCCAAATCAAGTCAATAATATTTTATGTTTTCCATTCATCCTCAGAGGCGCTTTAGATGTTCAAGCAACTCAAATTAATGATGCTATGAAAATAGCTTGCATAAAAGAAATTTCTAAGTTGGCCAGAAAAAAAGTAGATTTTATTACATATGATTCAGAAACTAGTCAAAACTGTTCTCAAAAAAATTATTCTATTGTTCCAAATCCATTTGATCCAAGATTGATCATGAAAATTGCTCCATCCGTCGCTAAAGCTGCAATGGATTCTGGATTAGCAATAAAACCAATTAAAAACTTTAAACTCTATAAAAAAGATCTGAAAAAATTTGTTAAAAATGACTATTTCTTTATGAGACCAATATTCATATCTGCTCAGAAAAGAAACAGGAAAATTCTTTTTACAAAAGGAGAATCTAAAAAAACACTTCTTGTTGTCAAGAATATCATTGATATGAATCTATCCAATCCAATTTTAATAGGAAGAAAAAGTGTTATTGAAGATAAAATTAGAAACTTAAATCTGAGAATTAAAGAAAACAGAGATTTTCAATTGATAGATTTAGATCAAAAAATGAAGTATGAAAAATTCTGGAAAAAACATCTTAATTTTCTTAAAAAGAGAAGAATACTTAAAAAAAATAGTTTTGAAAAAGAAAACTCATATTTTTCTACTTTAATTGGAACTTCCTACTTACATTCAAATAAAGCAGATGGAATGATATGTCATGTCGATGATTATAATCTTTCGGATCATACTAATATCATTATGAACATTATTGGACCTTCAGAAAGAAAGATTGTTGAAAAAATGGATATCATTTGCACGTCAAATATGAATTTTTTCATTGTGAATTTTGAAGATACTAAAGATATATCAATACAAAAGTTGAAAAAAATTATTTTAATAATATTGAAAAAAATAAAAATATTGAATATTTTTCCAAATATAGTTCTTCCTCGTCTGGAAAATTTAAAAAATATAAGTCATTTAGATTGGTATAAAAAAAATGACTTATTTTCTTCTATTAAGAAGAATTATCCGTCAGTTCATTTTATAAAAGAAAGTTTAGAAGAAATAGATTTGAAAAATCTTATTAAAAACGAAAAATTGTATCCCAATTATCAACATGAAAGGTCATCTGATTTCCTTTTTGTCACTCCAACTAATAAGTTGCACATGATTTATCTTGATTTGTTAAAAGTCGTAAATTATAAAGAAAAAACTTTAGGATCGATTCTTATGGAAACTAAAAAACCGGTTCACATTTTAAATAAAAATAGTTCAATTCGAAATATTACAGATTCATTTGTATATCTTATGATAGAAAAATAGATTTGTTATGATCGAAGTAGTTTTTTATGAAGAGAAAATGATTTTAATTTCAATTCTAATATCAACAACGCGTACTTTATTTTTCAAAGGATTAAACAGTTAGCTTTTCTAAAAAGTATTGAAAGATATTGAAATCCAAATGTATTAATTGTAAACATATATTTTTTATAGAGATTTATTTAATTTAAAAAAAGAAACTAAAAACATTTTTTCTCTTATAAAAGAGGATTTTGTAAGAAATTTCATACGATTTAAAAAAAATCCATTGAACTAATGAGATAGTTAGACAATCGTAATTTATACGATCTGAAAGAGTAAATCATCACAACGCATTGTTTTACTTTTATGAAAAAATTTTTTAGACAAATGAGCTTTTAATATGAAAAATAAGAAAAATTATGTAGCAAGAGTAGTAGTAGGAATGTCTGGAGGAGTAGACTCTTCAGTTGCAGCTCTTCTACTAAAAAAAAGAAATTATGAAGTTTTAGGATTGTTCATGAAAAATTGGGAAGAAGATGATGGTCATTCGTGTTCTTACATTGAAGATTTAAAAGATGTGAAATCTGTTTGCGAAAAACTAAAAATACAACTATATCAGGTGAACTTTTCAATAGAATACTGGAATAAAGTTTTTAAAGTCTTTCTTAAGAAGTATAAAACTGGAAAAACACCAAATCCAGATGTTTTATGTAATAAAGAAATTAAATTTAAAGAATTTTTAGACTTTTCTTTAGAAAATTTAAATGCAGATTATATTGCAACCGGGCATTATGTTAGAAAAAAGAAAAGAAATGAAAAATATATTTTGTTAAAAGCAAAAGATGAAAGAAAAGATCAAAGCTATTTTTTACATCTACTCGATCAATCTCAACTTGAAAAAGTCATTTTTCCAATTGGAGAATTTAAAAAATCTGAAATTCGTAAAATTGCTGAAAAAAATGGATTATTGAGTGTATCGAAAAAGAAAGATTCAACAGGAATATGTTTTATAGGAAAAAAAAGATTTGAAAACTTTCTTCAGAAGTATATTTCTTGTAAAAATGGAGATATTTTATCAGTTCATAAGGAAATTATTGGTCAACACCCTGGGTCTATCTTGTATACTTTAGGACAAAGAAAAGGAATCAGGATTGGCGGAATAAAAAATGAGAAGCATGGACCATGGTATGTAATAGACAAAAATGTCAAACAGAACACTATTATGATTTCTCAAAATAAATTTCATCCATCTTTAGTTTCAAAAGGAATTATAATAAATAATGTTCATTGGATATCTGAACCAAAGTATCGATGCAGTGTTCAGACTAGATATCATCAGAAAGAAACTTATTGTTCGATAAGGAAGATTTGCCTTAATAGAATATCAGTTCGCTTCGATCACCCAATTTTATCAGTCACTCCTGGTCAGTATGGAGTATTTTACGATCGAGAAGTTTGTTTAGGAGGTGGAGAGATAGATTTAAAATTTTAAAAAAAATTTCAGAAAAATCAATTTTTTAACATCTCTTCTTTATAAAGAAAGAATTATCAATTTCATTAGAAATCACTACTTAATCAAATATATGTCGAAAAAATTATCGAGTATGAAATATTCTTTTTCTAGGTTAAACGCAATATCTCCGATTGATGGAAGATATAAAGAAAAATCTGATATTCTTCGACCAATCTTCAGTGAGTTTGGATTAATAAAACGTAGAGTTGAGGTAGAAATTAGATGGCTTCAGATGTTATCAGAATCTTCTGAAATTCAAGAGGTTCCAAAATTTAGGAAGTGTATTAATGATTATTTAAATGAAATAATAAAAAATTTCAATTATTCCGATGCTATATTAATCAAAAAAATTGAAGAAAGAGTTAATCATGATGTAAAAGCAGTTGAGTATTTCTTAAAAAGAAAGATGTCAAAATTCTTTGAATTAAAAAAAATTAAGGAGTTCATTCATTTCGCATGTACTTCAGAAGACATCAACAACATTTCTTATGCCTTAATGTTAAAGGAATCGATAAAAAAAGTTATTGTTCCTAATTGGAAAGATATCATTGAAACTTTAGAAAAAATTGCTTTTTCTAATCGTTTAATACCGATCTTATCTAGAACACATGGAAGACCGGCTACTCCTAGCACAGTTGGAAAAGAGTTCATAAATTTTACTTATAGGATGAGAAAGCAATTGGATCAAATATTGAGAATTAAAATTTATGGAAAAATGAATGGAACCGTTGGTAACTATAATGCTCATTTATTTGCTTATCCAAAAATAGACTGGTTCAAAATAAGTGAAGAATTTGTTCTATCATTCGGTATAGAGTGGAATCCGCTCACTACACAAGTAGAACCATACGATTATATTGCGGAAATTTTCGATTGCATAGCACGTTTTAATACAATATTGATTGATCTTAGTCGAGATATATGGGGATATATCTGTCTTGGTTATTTCAAAAAAAAAATGAGTGATCAAGAAATTGGTTCTTCTATCATGCCTTACAAAAATAATCCAATTGAATTTGAAAATTCCGAAGGTAATTTAGAATTAGCAAACACATTATCGAGACATATTTCTCAGAAAATGCCAATTTCTAGATGGCAGAGAGATCTCAGTAATTCAACTCTCATAAGAAATTTAGGCGTTTGTATTTCTCACTCTTTGATAGCATATTTCTCTTTTAAAGATGGACTGAACAAGATTTGTATAGATGAAAAAAATATATCTCAGGAGCTTAACGAAAATTGGCAAGTGATTACAGAAGCAATACAAACTATTCTTAGAAAATATGGAGAAGATAGTCCGTACGAAAGGCTTAAAGAGTTGTTTCAAAGAAACAAAAAAATTACTAGAAAACATATAATTGAGTATGTAAACTCCTTAAAACTGCCTAATTTTGAAAAAGATAGAATACGATCAATCACTCCTAAAGATTACATTGGATTATCCAATGAGATGATTTTAAAAAATTTTGAGAACAAGAGAGAAAATAAAATTTAATTCACTTTCTATTTTCTGATAGATTAGTTGAATCTTTGAATAGAAGAAGTTAGAAATAATACAACTAAATATGTCAAAATATATCGTTTTTTTTAAAAAAAAGTAAAAAATCTACAAAATACGATCTTTCAAAAAAAATTTGAGATTGAAGAATTTTCTCTATTTTATAGATAATTTCTTTTAAATTGATATATTGTATGACATAAAGTTTCTCGAAAATTTCAATTAGACATATTTGATGAAATTGTTTTTATTCCAATGAATAAAAGGATGATAATTCTTTTGATAATTTATCAATTTCAGATTCAACGGAATGTAAAATATTAAAACAAGTTATATGGTGATTGTAAAAACATGATAATGTATAAAATATATCTCGATTTCATTCTAATATAATTATCTCAAAAATGTATGAAAATCCATCGTTTTCTTGAACAGATTGAACTTTCTTTTCTCATCTTTAATGTTATAATACCTTTAATTTTGATTTAAAGATTACTGATGATTTCCTTTCATATCCTAAATATTTTCGGATAAATCTGATAAAATGTTGCTATTTGATTATCTAGGACAGAGTTAATCTCAACTTTCTTCCTAATCTGACTTCTATTTCTTTTATATCAAAAGCAAAGTTTTTGATGAATCTTTTGATTATTTTCGTTTCACGTACTTAAATAATCTTTAAAGATTCACCAATGGGTGATCTTATCTCTTTATTTAAAGAGAAATGTTTTTATCATCTTTTTTTTTCAACTTAGATAAAAACTTTATCTTTTATTTAAAGATTTGCATCTATGAATTTAATTAATATAAAAACATGAGATTCCTTTAAAATACTCCAATTAACGTATGGAAAAGTCTTCAATAATCATCCATTTGATCTAATATATGAAGAATTCTCCTCCAAATCAGGTAGAAAAAAGTCTTATATTTTTTCCGTATAGAATGTCACGTTAAAACCTTTAAGCTCACTTAATATGACTATCAAAACGGATAGTGATTAATTTAGAATCCAATTCATTAATCTAATCCATCTCTTCTTTTTTAGATATTTGATAAGAAATCTATAATAGAAGATATATCTTGTGAAGCATCATCGGATCGAGTCAACATGATATATCCATCTTTAACTACGTTTTTTCTCATAGAACTGCTAGTTGATTAGCATGTGTAACACTTATAAAAGTGGTTTCCTTCTCGTAATTAATTTCAAGAAACGAATCAGAAACATTTTTTGTAGATTTCTAGTTGGTTCATCCACAACAAAAGAAACGGATTGAACCTTACTAACTTACCACAAATTCTCTTTCTCTTTCTCCACCTGATACTCTAATATTTGATTTTTAGTGTTTTCAGACAGATTAACTTCAAGACAATATTCTTTTGGTTTGGTCAATCGATTTTTTGTAAATTTTTCCCCCGATTAACAATGGCTTGATTATATTCTCCATTATGGCAAAGTTGAATAATCCGATATATTGATTTCTAATTTTTGCTAGTTCTCGATCTCGGTTAAACCATGTAAGTTCTTTTCATAGAAATCACTTTTCTAGAAGAGATTTTCCATTCTAGATAAAAGATGGAGTGATATTCTCTCACCAGATTCAGAAATACCCGATAATATAATCGTCTCTCCTTAAGAAATGGAAAAAGAAATTTTTTTAATCACTCTTATCACCTTTCCTTCGTTAAGATAGCTTTTGTCGACTTTCTTAAAGTTTAAAAAATCGTTATTAATCATGACTTAGTATATTTATTTGGTAAAATAGATGTGCAGTAAGAATAAATTGAATTGGAAATGATAATAAAATTAAAAAACACGAACTCGAAAACAGTAAAATAAATTGAAATTGATTGACAAGTCTTCTCGATAAGTAATCTAACAATCTAAAGTTTCATTACTTCTTTGATATTGCAAAGGTTGCTTAGTGCGTTTCCAAAACGATATTCCTAGAAATTTTATAAAAGCGGTTTAAAAATAAAAATTATCATTATTTATAAATTTTTTGCTCCTAAATTTTTAAAATAGAAATTTCTTTCTTCGCTTTAATAGTAAAGGAATATTGAAGATATCAATCCAAAATAAGAAATTAGAATAGTTCGTGCAACTTAATAAATAAAAAAGTTATTTTTCTCAATCTTGATGGATTTAAAGATATTTTTTGAATTCCAATCTTCCAAAAGATGCTCGTAGGATTTTTTTGAATGATTGGATTTATGTTTAATGGATTTTTAGATATCTCTTCCTCCTTCTAACAATATTCTTGTCTTCGTAATGTACGATGTTTCTGGTATCTTTTTGATTAATTAAAACTCTATTTCATCAACTTCAGTTTCTATGATGAATCCATCAAACATAGAAAATATCTTTTGATTTGATACATCTTCAATAATTGTTTAATGAACTCTACACTTAATATTATTAATTCAATTTGATCATATAATTTTACTTTTAATTGATTCGCTGACTTTTTCTAATATGATTGAATATTTTTTAGAAATTAAATCAAGAATATTTTTATTTTCTAAAATCAAATCTCTGTTATTTAGATCAAATTCCTATTATCGTAATAAAACTAATTCCTTTTTGATTCCGTATGCTCGATAAGAATTCTTCAATACATTGAGAAATTTTAGAAATTCCATTTAAATTTTAAATAGTTCCTTAAGATAAAATGGATCCAATATATTTTCTGTATTTAAAATAGCATACATAGTCATCTTAGCGTTCTTTTTAAAAGAATACTAGAATCCATTTATTAAAACTGTATAAATGATTAAAGATGCGTTTCTAATGTCGTTCTGATATTGACAATATCAAAAGAAATTTTTGTTTAGTAAACATCTTAAAAAATATCGAAATTCAATCTGGAAGAAATAAATGAATTCATATGATTTTAATCTAGCTTTCTCAATCAATTTAGAAATCATACTCTTTTAATTTTTCTATAAAGATATTTTCAATCTGAAATAATGGAAAAATATCAAGAAAATATACTACTTCTGTAGAACTTCGAACTTACTGTAATTTTTTTTGATTGAAAAGTTAAACATAAACTTATAAATTTACTTGAAGTCAAAAAATCAATGAATTTTTCAATATAAATTAAATCTACTGGATTTCGATAGTCTATCAAAATTTTCAAAAATAGTAGAAGAAAAAGTTTTCAAAAAACCATGTATTGAAATTTGATAATTTCGGTATAAGGATAAATATATAATTCTAGCAAGACTTCCATGTATTTGAATTGGCCTCTTAATCGGATTTATAAAAATGTTTCCTACAGTATTTAATTTGGAAAGTGATATTAAAAAACCTCGATCTTTATAAGAATAGCTTCTCAGCGTTTTCTTTTTTAACATCAACAATATGTTTTGATAACATAAATCAGCCATTTGACTAGCAGCCTGTGCTCTAGGTGGAACAATTCTTCCACTTTCTTCTTGAAGAAATGCGCAATCTCCAATAGCGAATATTTGATCGTTTAGAGTAGTCTGTAAAGTAGGTCGAACTATAATTTGATTAATTGAATTAGTTTTAATGTTATCGATATCTTTTATAAAATTTTGTACTTTTACTCCGGCGACCCAAACTATAAGATCTGAATATATTTTCGATGAATCAGTTTGTAAACCATACTGAAACACTTTTTTAACTTTAGTGTTCGTCAAAATTAAAGTTCCAACTTTTTCTAACTCTTTTTTTACAATTTGAGAAACCCTTTCTGATAATGATGGTAAGATTCTTTTTTCAGCTTCCAAAAGATATACTTTTAGTTGATATTTGTTAAATCCTTCAAATTTATATTCATTTAAATAATTTAACATATTAAAAAGCTCTGCACAAAGCTCTACTCCAGTAGCTCCTCCTCCAACTATTGCAACTTTTATTTTGGACTCATTACCTTTCACCATTAATTTTCTAAAAAAAATATCAATTATTTTTTCTCGAAATAAATTAGCTTGCTCGAAATTATCTAGAAAAGTACAGTGTTCCTTCACTCCTTCTATATTGAAATCGTTAGAAATACTTCCTAAAGAAATTACTAAAATATCGAATTTAATTTTTCTTTCTAAAAATTTTTCTTTTCCTCCATCAAAAAATGTTGAAACCGTGATCATTTTTTTTTCTTTATCAATATTTCGAAGTTCTCCTAGATGAAAATGAAAATGATGTTTGTAAGCATGATTAAAATAGTTCACTGAATTTAAATGCATATTGATGGATCCAGAAGCTACTTCATGAAGAATAGGTTTCCAAATATAACTATGATTTTGATCAACCAGTATAATATTTGCCAACTTTGACTTTCCTAAGTTATTTCCTAGCTTTGTAGCTAATTTTAATCCCCCAACACCCCCTCCGACAATAACTATTGTTACTCTTTTTTTTGTCATAAATTACCTTTAATCTTCATTGATATACATCGTTAATCGAAAAATATATCTATGTTTTCATGTTCAATTTAAGTTTTAATAAAAAAAATATTCAATTTCTTTTAAAAAATTGAAGAACGACTAAAAGATCTTTGAAAGAAGAGATTTTCTAAAAATTTTTTAGCATCCCTCGGATTTTATTTTTAGAAAAACTAACTTATTATGAAAATAATAACTTGATTTAAAGAATACAGAATATTTTTTAATTGATTTAAAAAGTTCGATTTTTTGAGATAATTATCGAAAGAGATTCATAACAAGTTTTATTGTATATGTATTTTACTTCTTTCGGAAAAGTAAAAATTAATTTTTTCGATTGATTTGATTTTCCTAAAGAGTTTATAAGAAAATATTTTGATCTTAAAAAATAAAAAGATATGAACGAAAATTTTTATTTTCGGAAAAATCTAATTTTTTTTAAGAAAATTAAAAAAGATATGTAGTTTTTCTTACAGAAATAGTTTGTTATTACACAAGAAAAAATAGAAATAAAGAAAGAGCTAATCATATCTGATATCCAATGAACCCCTAATAAAACTCTAGCTAAACAAATGAAAAAAGAAGGTAAAAAGATAAGTGTTCTAAATCTATTTTTCATCCAAAATAAACATCCGAAAGAAATGGTGAAACAAGCTGATCCATGCATGCTCGGAAAAGAGGAATTCAATCTATGACAAAGAATATTTCTTTTTATTCCTATTACAAAAGGACGATCTTTATATAAAATCTTTGATAAAAGGAAAGATAACGTCAAACTAGTGAACAAAGAGACGATTATTTTAAAAATTAAAGAAAAATGAGTAAAAGATCTTTTTTTCTCTAATAAAAAAATTGTTCCTACAAAAATGGGAAAAAAAAATATCAATCTCTCCGCAAGAAAAATCAAAAGAAGCATTACACAGCCATACTATAATCACGTTACTTATTTTCGATAATTAAAAAAATCGAGTTTTTCCATCAAAATTCATCAAATAATAAAAAATATTTTTAAATTCAATTAATATTCTCTTTTTTACTCTCCTAATTTTGAAAAAATTTTCTAAACTTCTTATTTTCGTTTTTTTATATATTTCTGAAAATATAAATCAATTTTAAGATACAGATATACGAAGTAGAATAAAATTTTCTATAAATTTCAGTTTAGTGATTATAAACTGATATGAGTTATTTTACGAATACATCATATATTTTTATAATTTTCAAAAAAACTTGTTTCTAAAAATTTTTTAGAATTATTTTTTTAATACTTAATTAAAAAATTCAGTTTTGTTAAATAATTAAATCTTTATTTACGGTTAATAAACAAGTATATATCATCGATTTCTAAAAATTATCCTTCCTTTTGTAAGATCATAAGGGCTTAGTTCTACAGTAACTTTATCTCCAGTTAAAATTCTTATGTAATTTTTCCTCATTTTTCCAGAAATATGAGCAATTATTTTTTTTCCATTTTCTAAACGAACCCGAAATGTTGTGTTCGGCAGGGTATCTAAAACCACACCTTGAGCTTCAACTCCCGTTTCTTTAACCATATCATCCTTCATAGAAATATTTTTCATTAGCTATGTTCATAACTAACAACAATCATTACAAAGTAAACTCTTATAAGTTAAAAAAGTTCACTCTACAATTTCTTTATCAAAGAATTTTTTAAAAAAAGACTAGAAATATATTATTATTATTTCATATATCACCAACTTTATATAAATACCTTTCTGCGTCAATAGCCGCCATACATCCTGTTCCTGCAGAAGAAATAGCTTGTCTATAAAAACTATCTGAAACATCTCCTGCAGCGAATACTCCCTTCACAGAAGTCTCTGTCATACATCGACTTTTTAAACTAGTTTTAATATATCCATCTTGCAGATCTAATTGACCTTGAAAAATACTAGTATTTGGATTACTCCCGACAGCAACGAATATTCCAGAAACAAAAAGATTTTTTTCAGAACCATTTAGATTAGATTTTATTTTAATAGACGTAATTCCCTTCTCATTTCCTTCAGCATCACAAACCACATAATTGGTATATAAGAAGACTTTTTTTTGATTAACTTTTTTATAAATTTTATCAATTAAGAGTTTTTCTGCTCTGAATTTTTTACTACGATGTATCAAATTAACCTCTTTTGCTATCTTAGAAAGATAAATAGCTTCTTCAAGAGCATTATTTCCTCCACCAACAACAGCAATTTTTTGATTTCTATAAAAAAATCCATCACAAGTTGCACAAAAAGAAACTCCTTTTCCCTCAAATCTTTTTTCAAAACTTAAACCAAGATTTCTGAATGACGAACCAGTGGCAATAATTAAAGAGTCACAACTGTATCTTTTTAAACTTCCAAATAAAAGAAATGGACGGTTCGTTAAATCTACCTTATAAATTTGATCCTCTATAATATCAGAAAATGGTATGAAATTTCTTACTTGTCTTAATGTATTCTCCATAATAAAAGATCCTGTTTGACTCGGATATAAACCCGTCCAATTCTCTACTGAATTTGCTAAAGCAATTTGTCCTCCTTTTTGAAAACCAGTTATTAAAATTGGTCTCAATCCTGCTCTCGATGTATATATCGCTGAAGTACATCCAGCTGGTCCCGATCCTAGTATAATTACCTTTCTATGAAGAAAATTATCATTAGTTCTTTTCATATCTTTAACTGTAACAAGTATGAAATAAATTGATCAATTAAATATATTAATCGTATTTTAGAAAGATGAGTCATTTTTTATCAAAAGGTTATCTTACGATTATTTTAATCTTTATATTATTATGAGGTTAAATGAGTTATATTTTTAAAAAAAATTTATTTAGAAAGTTATATAAATTTTGAATAACTGAGTTCCTCGTTTATAATTACAAAAAAGTAAAAGTATGTTCAAGTTTTTTAAAAAGTCATTTCGTTTAAAAAATTTTTCAAAAACTCTTCTCGAATAGGGATATCTTTCTTTTTTATTTTACATGTTCATTTATTGTTTCCTATATAACTTTAAGAAAAAAATAATCATAAATCTATAAGATAATATTTCTTAAAGAGAAATACTTTTTAAAATCTTCAAAAAAAATCAAAAATTTTTTAATTAACAAAAACACAAAGAAATTTCAGAAATCTTCATTTCTTTCAATAATTATTTTAAAAATGCTGATATAAAAAATTATTAAATAAATCCTAAAAAAAATTTGATTCCTCTACTTTTTATAAAATATCGTACGAGAAACTTATGAACTAATAAATACTAAATGTTCAAGATTTCTTATGAAATTCTTACCAAAAATTAGAATCAGAAACTAGTTTTTTTGAAATTAATAAAAATGAAAAATTTATTTTTAATATTAAAAATTCTGATAATGTTTTTAGAAAATCCCGTTATTTTTAATCTATCCAACAAATTATCGAATAGAATAAAGTGAATTAAGAATTTTTCTCAGATTTTGCTCAAAAAGTAATTGATGAAAATAAAAAATCAATTCATTTCAGCTCAGGAAAACTATGAACTAAAAATCTAGATTTTCTTCAATTCTCAATATCTTAAAGAATCCATCCCAGCAATTATAAGGATATCATACATTTTTATTAATTTTAACAACAATAAAATACGATTATTTCTCTTAAAAATTTTCGCATTTGTTCATTTCTTAAAAAAATGAATTTGAATAAATTAGATTTTATAAACAATTGCATCGTTCAAAAAAGAGGTCAAGTTTTTTGTTCAAAAAAACGAGGAAAAAATCTATTCTCTATTACAATCTATAAAAATGAAAGAATATCCGAATTATAAATTTTTGATAAAAACAGAATATTCCCTTACAATTTTAAAAATCTGAGAAGAGATATAAAAGATATAAATGAAAGAAAATGCAAATTCATATCAAATTTAAATACTACCTTGATGATCGAAGAAAAAATCATTAAGATATTGAGTAGAATTTTTGCTTTTCTTTAGAAAAAGAAATACGAAATATCCTCTCTATATCTTGGAGATAAGATCGTTTTTTAAAGTATATTTTACCATATTTAAGTATCCCTAAAAATTCGTTTTAATATTAGAAAAATTTACGAAAATATTATTCTCATAATTTAATTATATTTGCATTTCATTATAAGAGGGAGAATGTTAGATTCAAAAAAATTTTTTTCCAAATTAGAGGATGTCGAACAAAGACTGTCTGAAAGAGGATTTATTTTAAACAGAGAGGAAATTATCAAGTTAAAAAAAGAAGAAAAAATACTTGAAACTGAAATTAATTCATTAAGAATAAAAAGGAACTTAATTTCAAAAACTATTGGAATTGAAAAGAGAATATCAAAAAATGTCAATATTTTACATATAAAAGCAAAAAAAATTAGTGAAGAGCTTTCTTGTAAAGCATTGAAGTTAAAAACTATAAAAAGTAAAATCCGAGAAATATTTTCGGAAATACCAAATTTACCTGAAAAACATATTTTGTCTTCAAATAGAAAAAAAGATGATATTGAAATCAAAAGATGGGGAAAAAAGAGAAAGTTCAATTTCAAAATTAAAAATCATATTGAATTAACTAAAAAAAATAAGAACATTGATTTTGCTATTGCAGCTAAAATATCCAAATCCAAATTTTCTGTCATCTCCGGCTCACTAGCTAGACTTTATAGAGCTCTATCTCAATTTATGATAGATCTACATGTCGATCAACACGGTTATTATGAAGTTTTAGTTCCTTACATAGTAAATTACCAATCTTTATACCATACAGGACACCTTCCAAAGTTTATGAACGATTTATTTTCCATCAAATTAAACAAAAATCTGAAAGAAAATCATGAAGATTATTTCTTAGTACCGACCGGAGAAGTTCCAATGGTTAATTTGGTTCAAGACAAAATATTTTCGTATGAATCTCTTCCTATTAAATTAATATCCAATACAGCTTGTTTTCGTTTAGAAGCTGGATCTTATGGAAAAAAAACCAGGGGTTTAATTAGATCACATCAATTTGATAAAGTAGAGCTCGTTCAAATAGTTCAACCAGAAAAATCCAGAACGGCTTTAGAAGAACTAACTTCGCATGCTGAAAAAATTCTTGAATTGTTGAAACTACCATATAGAAAATTAATATTGCATTCTGAAAATCTAGGATTTTCTTCTAGTAAAACATACGATTTAGAAGTATGGTTCCCATCACAAAAAAAATATATTGAAATATCCTCTTGTTCAAATACAACTGACTTTCAGTCAAGAAGAATGAATACTAAATTCAAAAAAGGAAACGATCGTTCTAAACAATTAGTTCATATTTTGAATGGATCTGGTCTACCAATTGGTAGAACTATGGCAGCTATATTAGAGAATTATCAGATGTGCGATGGATCTATCAAAATACCAGAAATATTAAAAAGATACATGAATGAGTTGGATCAAATTTCTTTAGATGAACCAATAAGATATTAGAAATTTCGATCACATTCAATCTTAAAAATTATTTGAAATTTGAACTAGTGCCAAATGTTAACGAAAAAAATAACTTATCAGATATTGTAACGATTTTTAATACTCATCAAATCATTTCTACGTTGTCGAACATAAAATCTTATTAAAGCTATTGAGATGAACAAAAGAATATATAATTTTAGTGCTGGTCCTTCTTGTATACCTAAAGAAGTTTTAAAACAAATTAAAAAAGAATCTGCTTGTTGGAAAAAATCAAATGTATCTGTAATGGAAATAAGTCATAGAAGTGAAACTTTTTTGGAAATTTCTAATGAACTCCACGAAAATATTAGAAAAACTTTAAATATTCCAAAAAACTATGAAATACTCCTTCTTCATGGAGGAGCAAGAGGTATGTTTTCTGCAATTCCACTGAACTTATTTCAAAAAAAAGAAGTGGTCGATTATGTGATCGGAGGGTATTGGTCAAATTATGCTTATCGAGAAGCATCTAGATACTGCTCAGCTAATGCCATTTATATAAACACTAAAACAAAGGATAATAAAAAAATCGATCTCGTTCCAATATCAGAATGGAAATTATCAAATTCAAAGTACTTACATCTTTGCCATAATGAAACAGTTGAAGGTATAAAAATTGATCTTTCAAATGATGAAATATTTAAGAAAAAAATTGTCATTGCAGATTTTTCTTCTTCGATTTTATCTGAACCATTAAATATATCAAATTTTGGATTAATTTATGCTAGTTCTCAGAAAAATATAGGTATCTCTGGAATTGCATTAGTGATCATTAGGAAAGATTTGGTAAAAGAATCTTGTCAAGTCTTCACTCCTTCCATTTTAAATTTTTTTTTGCAGACAAAACATCATTCTTTATATAACACTCCGAATACGTTCTCCTGGTATGTATCAACATTAATATTCAGATGGATCATGAAAAATGGAGGATTACAGAAAATAAAAATAAACAATCAAAAAAAATCGAACCTACTATACGATACTCTCGATAAGAGTCATCTCTATATTAATGATATCAATCCAAAATATCGTTCTACAACAAATGTTACTTTCCGAATTCATGAAAAAGGTCTCAATGAAAAATTCATTGAATTGTCTGAAAAGTCAGGATTTTTGTTTTTGAGAGGTCATAGAGTGATGAAAGGGATGAGAGCTTCTATATACAATTCCATGCCATTCGAAGGTGTTAAAAAACTCTCTAATTTTATGAAAGATTTCGAGAATCAATATTTTCCTAAAAGAAAATTTTTTTAGCTTAATTCTATTAATGTATAGTTTAATAAATATTTTTAATTGAGAAGTATGATAACAATTCCTCCTATCTCATATTTGAAAGGAAATGTTGAAGTTCCTGGATCAAAGAGTATATCTAACAGAATTTTATTACTTTCTGCACTTTCTAGAGGAAAAACCAAAATAGTCAATTTATCTGATTGTCAAGATACTGAGATCATGTTAAGTGTTTTAAAAAAAATTGGAATAAAATTTGATCTTTTCAAACGTAACAACTTTTGTATTATATATGGTAATCCAAATTGTTTTATTAATTGTGGAAAGACAGATCCAACAAGATTATCTTTCGGAAATTCTGGAATTTCTATTAGATTCTTAACCGCAATTCTATCAATTTCAAATAATAACGTAGTGCTTACTGGAACAAAAAGAATGCAAGAAAGACCTATTAAGCAACTGGTTTCTTCTTTAAAGCAAGGAAACGCAAAAATTTTTTATGAAAAAAGATACGGATTTGTACCTTTGAAGGTCATTGGGGGATTTCATGGTGGAGAGATTGTTTTGGATTCTCATATTTCCAGTCAGTTTTTAAGTGCATTATTGATAGCTGCTCCATTGGCACCAAATTCTACAAGAATATTAGTTAAAAAGAGAATTGTCTCTAAACCTTATATAGATATGACATTAAGTATGATTCGTTTATTTAAAGTACATATTGAGAACTATCATTATCGATTATTTCAAGTTAATCCAAATCAGAAGTATGTCTCTCCAAAATTTTATTGTGTGGAACCAGATATGACTTCAGCTTCTTATTTTTTAGCTGCGAGTGCAATCAAAGGAAAATTTATTAGAATTAATGGAATCAAAAAAGATAGTATACAAGGAGATTCAAAATTTATCGATATTATTCGAAAAATGGGAGCAAATATACTGTGGAAAGAAGATTATGTTGAATGCAGGAAAGGAGAACTATGTGGAATCAATATAGATGCAAACGATGTTCCTGATTCTGCAATGACTATTGCAATATTGGCTTTATTTGCACGAGGAAAAACTATTATTAAAAATATGAATCATTGGAGATTTAAAGAATCAAACAGAATAATTTCTATGAAGGATGGATTAATTAGAGCAGGAGCATATGTTGAAGAGAAAAGAAATAGAATAATTATTTATCCACCCGAAAAATTTCAACAATCAAAAATTCGAACTTACAACGATCATAGAATAGCTATGTGCTTTTCTCTGTTATCCTTATCCGATCGGACGGTTATTATCGATCATCCAGGTTGTGTCAATAAGACTTTTCCAAATTTCTTTCAAAAGTTGAAAGAAGTATCTTATAGATGAGTTTTAATTCTTTGTAAAGGGACATTTTTGAAAAATTACTTTATAATTAAACAATATCGATTTTTGAAAAAATTTTTTTTCAAACTCGATATAGTTTTAATAAAAAAGATTTTAATAATTAAAGGTAAGATAATTACACGAGAGAATATAAGAACTATATAGAAAACGATTGTTAAATATATTTTTCAGTCGATCCTCAGATTCATTTTTATATCTTATATTTTTGAATCATCGACTATCCAAGAGTTTTTTAAAACTATGAAATTAATAATAATTCTATCTTATAGATATCTATTTTTCAATCGATTACTAATCAAACAAAATCCATTATAATTTAAGGAACAATTACACGAAAATAGAATATATATTTAATATGAATCAATCATTTAGTCAACTATTTAGAAAATCTCTAAAAGATCTAAAAATACGATCTGGATCACTAGTTCAGGGTAAAGTAATAAATATCGAAAAAGATACGATAATAATCGATACAGGATTAAAATCTGAATCTTTTGTTCCAATAGGACAATTTAAGGATTCAAAAGGAAAAATTGAGGTAAATATAGGAGATACGGTAGATGTTATTCTTGAAACCATAGAGGACGGATTTGGAGAAACTGTAGTTTCAAGAGAGAAAGCGAAAAGGAATGCAATCTGGACTTTTTTAAAAGAATCTTATTCAGGAGGTAAAAAGATATCTGGAATCATAACTGAAAAGGTAAAGGGAGGATTTGCAGTCGAAATAGAAGGAATTCGAGCTTTTCTTCCAGGATCTCTATTTGATGTTAGACCGATTAGAGATTTTTCTTCCAATAATTTAGAAGGAAAAGAAATAGAATTCAAGATTATCAAACTAGATCAAAGAAGAAACAATATAGTAGTGTCTAGAAAAGCAATAATTGAATCTGAGAATAATAATGATCGAATAAGTTTGTTAGAGAGCTTAAAAGAAGGAATAGAAGTTCCGGGAATTGTAAAAAATTTGACAGACTATGGAGCTTTTATTGATCTAGGAGGAGTAGACGGGTTATTGCATATCACTGACATATCTTGGAAAAGAGTAAAACATCCAAGTGAGATAGTAAAGATAGGTGATAATATTAAAGTTAAAGTATTGAAATTTGATAAAGATAAAAGTAGAGTTTCACTGGGTTTGAAACAGTTAGGAATTGATCCGTGGAAAGGAATATTAGAGAAATATTCTCCAGGAAAGAAAATTGTTGGAAAAGTGACAAATATTACTGATTACGGCTGTTTTGTAGAGATCGAAGAAGGAATAGAAGGTTTGGTTCATGTTTCTGAAATAGATTGGACTAAAAGGAATATACATCCTTCTAAGATAGTGAATATTGGAGAAGAGATTAAGGTTATGATATTGGATATAGATGAAAAAAGACGTCGTATATCGTTGGGTTTAAAGCAATGTCAACCGAATCCATGGAAACAATTCTCAGAAGCTCATTCAAAAAATGATCGTGTAGAAGGGAAAATAAAGTCCATTACTGATTTCGGAATATTCATCGAACTAAATGGTGGAATAGATGGATTAGTACACTCTTCTGATGTATCTTGGGACAATTCGTATGAGGAAGAATCAGTTAAATATAAAAAAGGAGATCTAATATCTGCTGTAGTTTTGCAAGTTGATTTTGAGAGAGAAAGAATATCTTTAGGAATTAAACAACTTTCTGAAGATCCAATTCAAAAATATTCTAAAAAATATAAAAAAGGAGATAAAATTTTCGGTAAGGTGATTTCTATAGAAGAAAAGGAAGTCATCATATCTTTAGAAAACAAAATATTAGGAAAATTATACGTTCCTGAGAACGTACCAGAAAATTATCAAGTTGGAAAACAAATTCCAGTTAAATACATTGGAATTGACAGAAAAAGTAGAATGATTATCGCTTCGATTTATGAAAAGTTTAATTTATCAATAGAAAAGGAAAGAAAAGTTTGCGAAAATCATGAAAAAAAAGAAAGAAATAAATTTTCCAATATTATGATTGAGGCTTTTAAAGCAGCGAAAAATGAATAGTTTGATCAAAGATTTTTTATTCAAATGTTTAAACTTCATTTATATTATTCTTCAATATATTAAAGAAAGCTTGATTTTCGATATTTTTTCTGATCATTTTATTTTTTGTATTGATTTTTCTATAATGCATAAAATAAAAATTTTTGAGAAGTTCGTATATTATCAACTTCTTAATCCTTGTTGAAAAATATAAATTTTTCTTTCTATAGGATTCTTGGTCTTTTATAGTCCATAATTGTATTTGAGAAAGTATTGTAGATTTTTTTGGAAGAAGAAAGAAGACAAATAGAATTCTTTTAGTTCGAAATGACTGTATATAGAATATACTACGTAGACTTTATGCCAAGATGGACAAATTTTTAATCAACATCATTGCATGTCCTATATGTACTGGAAGATTAGTTCACAGTAAAAAAAATTCTGAATTAATTTGTCAAAAAGATCGAGTGGCTTTTCCGATTAAGAAAAATATATTGGTTTTAATGGAAGAAAAAAGCAGAAAAGTTATTTGAAGATTTCGTAAAATCACATAAGTTTTATAGTTTTTGATTTTTTTCTAAAGATTCTCTTAATAAGAGGGTTTGATTTTTTTTGAACAAAAAAAAATAAAGTTATACTTTTAAAATTCATACTCTATTCCAAATAGAGCAGAATTTTTTCCTAAAAAATTTCTCTCATAAAAACTAGGAACATTGAATTGATAATTCAATTTTGCGATTAAGTTCTTATCAAACCGATAAGATGCTCCTAAATGAATAGATTTCTTATTGGAATCTTCTTGAAGATCATTCAAACTACTACTAGAGAATTGTTTTTTATTTGAGAACCCTAAAAATGGTCTAAATTTAGTTTTTTCGAAAAGAGTTTCGAAAACTAAACTAAAATTTTTCAAATTATTTTTTTGTGTTTTCTCAATTTTTTGGAATTTATAAACGTTTTCGTCGATTAACGTATCTTCATAAATTAAAGAAACACAGAAGTTTTTTTTAAAATTCTTATACTGCAACCCAACATTCCAAGACTTTATGTCCTGAAAATTCATCTGGTTTTGTTCATACAATCTAGATTGTCCAATATCTAAATATGATCCTCCTATCTTTAACCCATATCCAAGATCATAATCGGTAGAAAAACCAAGCCCTGGATAAACCGTCAAAACGGTTTCATTTAATTTTCTGAGATTTTTTCCATAATACTGAACAGCAAAATTCAATTTATTTTGAGTACCAAAGAAATTTCTATATGTCAAAAGATTATAGTGTACATTTTTTATTTTTTGAATTGGATGAGAATGTTTATCTTCTATCCGATCTTGAATAAGTTGAGTCCACTTCCTAATATCGTATAATATTGTGTGGTTCTTTCCATATTCTAATAAACCAAACTTTTCAGAATCTAAACCTACGTTGGTTAAATTACTTCTACTATAACTATTATTCTTAGAGTGGCTCATCCCTGTTTCTAACTCAAAATTTCCGAAACCCGTTAATCCGTGAGATATTACTTTTTTTCCTGTAATTCGAACATTTGTTTGATTTAAAGTTTCTTCGTTTAAGAAATCGGAACGATTGTTTTGTATTCCAATGGATCCGAAAATCTCTATTCTTTGACCGTTTTTATCATAGACTTCTAAAGCATGAACTGAACGAATCAATATGCTTAACGAAAATACAATAAAAAGAATCCTCTTCATTATTTTATGAATGTTTTTGATCATAAAAAAATCATATTGAAGAAATGGAATTTTAAAAAATTGAATAATTCACTGTTCATTATCTTTGGCAAGACTAAAGAACATCGATACGTCATTTAGATTTCCAAACTTTTCGAATCGAATATAAAAAATCATCCATATTCCACAAAAACTAAGAACTAAAACTTTGCATTTCGTATAGTTCTCGGAAAAGGAATAACTTCCCGAACATTTTTCATTCCGGTTGTATAGGCAACTAATCTTTCAAAACCTAATCCAAATCCAGAATGAGGAACCGTTCCATAACGACGAAGATCTAGGTACCATTCATAATTTTTTTTCTTTATTCCCTTCTCTTTCATATTTTTACATATCTTAGAATATATTTCTTCCCTTTGCGAACCCCCGATGATTTCACCAAGTGGAGGTATTAAAAGATCCATCGATGCAACTGTTTTTTGATCTTCGTTTAATTTCATATAAAAAGGTTTAATACCTTTCGGATGATTTTTAATGATTATCGAATTGTTGAAATATTTTTCAGTCAAGTACTTTTCTTGTTTTTCAGAAATATCCTTCTCTATTAATTTCGAACTTAAGTTATTCTCCATTCTACTTAATATTTTTATTACATCGTGAAACTCTACTTGAATTATATCGGATATGATGAACTTTTCTAATCTTTTAAGGATATTAATCCCAGTCTTTTTTGATAAAAAGAGCAAATCTTCTTCTCTATTTTCCAAAATATTTTTGAAAACATATTTGAGCATGTTTTCGGATAATTGAATTAGCTCAGAAAGATCCAAAAAAGATGCTTCTAGTTCTAACATCCAAAATTCTGCCAAATGTTTTCTTGTGTTGGAAGGTTCTGCACGAAAAGTTGGCCCAAATGAATATACTTTACTAAGAGAGCATGCATAAGCTTCCAAGTTTAATTGTCCAGAAACTGTCAAAAAAGTTTTTTTTCCAAAAAAATCTTTACTAAAATCTATCTTTCCAAGTTTTGTAATTGGTAAGTTATTTAAGTCTAAAGAAGAAACACAGAACATCTTACTTGATTTTTCTGTATCGACAGTTGTAATAATTGGAGTAGAGACTAATAAGTAACCATTTTCTTTTAGAAAAGAATGGATAAAATATATCAAATCACTTCGTATTCTAGAAATAGAACCTATAATATTAGTTCTTGATCTAAGATGAGATACCTTTCTAAGATACTCAAAACTATGTTTTTTAATAGATATTGGATAATTTTCTGGATCTTTTACATTCCCAACCACTTTGATATCAGTGCTTAATAATTCAAATTTCTGTTCTTTTCCAATTGATAAACTCAAATTTCCAATTATTTCCAAAGAAAATCCAGTAGTAATTGATAAAATTTTTTTTCGATAATTTTGAATAATCTTTTCTTTAACAACCACTTGTAAAGTTTTCAAGCAAGATCCATCATAAAAATCTATAAAAGAGATTCCCAGTTTCGAATCTCTTCTGGATTTCACCCATCCTGTTACTTTAATTTTTTCTCCTATTTTTACTTTTTCATTAAAAATATCAACTATTGGAACTGCAATCATTTTATTTCCTTTTTTAGAGAGTTTAATTTAAATTTTCAAAAAAGTTGAATACAATTTAAAATTTATTTGAACGAAAAGAGATCTTTTTTCCGAAATGTAGCAATTAAAACAGATTAAAAATGCGAATTAACCTTTTAAAGAATTTTGGATCCTTACAAATCATTTTTTCTGGACTATCGGATATTTTAGCAACTGGTTTTCCATTACATTCTGTCAATTTAATAACAATATTAAGAGGATTGACTCCAGGAATATTACAAGTCAGCTTTGTTCCAATTCCAAAGATTAAATTTATCTTCTTATGAAATCTTTTGTATAAAGATAAAGATTGCTGAAAATTAAGATTATCAGAAAAAACTAAAGTCTTTTCAGTTGGATTGATTCTAAAATGTATATAATGATCTATGGCCTTTTCAGCCCATTTTACTGGATCTCCAGAGTCATGTCTTAATCCAATATATTTTTTTGCTAAAGATATATCAAAATCTTTTAAAAAAGCGTTCATCGTTATGCAATCCGTTATTGCAACGCCAAGTTCTTTCGGATATTCGTTCAACCATATTTTTAACGCTTCTTTTTGACTTTCTGATAATTTACTGGCAATTTGCTGATGCGCCTGAAACCATTCATGAGATTGTGTTCCAAATGGAGAAATATGAAGTTCCTTAGCTAAATAATAGTTACTGGTTCCAAAAAAATAAGGAAAACTTTTTTTTAACTCTTTTACTATATGGAAATGTATTGATTTAGAGAAACGACGACGAGTTCCAAAATCTACTATTCTGAAATATTTTAGATCTATACTTTGTTTTTTGGCAATATAAAAGAGATTTTCCATATCCAGATATAGTTGACGGATAGCTTTTTCTTTAATTTTTAAATCGGAATTTTGATCTTTATGGATCAGTTCGCTTACCATAGATAGCAAAGGAACTTCCCAAAGAATTACCTTATACCAATATCCACTAATTCTAATTCTAAGATTATCGTTTGAATTGCTATAAATCAAAACTTGACTTGGATCAAAACGAAATTTTCTTAACCAATTCAGATAATCCTTTTTAAAGTAAGGAAAATTATTCAAGTAAAAATATTCTTCTTTAGTTAAAGAGATATCTTTCATTAAATTAATTTGATATTGTATTGCGTAGATGTATTTTTTTAGTATTTCCTGTTTTCTACATTGTAGCTCTGCTACTACAGAAACTTTTTTATAATAGTGGAAGACAGCTTGTTGCATATGAAGCTTATATGCATCAGTATCCAGTATGGAAGTAATGATTGGAGATTGAAATAATTTTTTCATGAAAATCTTCAAAATAATGGATTGATATCTGAAAATACTTAGATGATTAAGATTAGAAAATTATTATATAATTATATGAATATAGCATCCATTTTAATAGATATGAAAAATTTGGTATAAATGAGAAATTTGGAATTTGTTCTGATTAAATAATTTAGAAATTTGGAAAATTTTTTATTTTTTACAATTTATTTAAGATAAGATATTGTTAAACATAAAATATTCGGATAAGAATAAGGATAAGATTTCTGCTAAAGATGTATCTTAAAAAAATTAAATAACTTTCTGCATAATCTTTTATTGAGAATAAAGAAGTTACTGAATGTTTGTTCGAAAATTTTCTTATATTTTTAATTGAAAAAAAAATAGAAACTTTATTTTATTTATTCAGATTATTTAAATTATAAATTTAATCTTTTTGCTTCCCATTTTTTTGATTTCCATCTGATAGAGTTAATAATTCCTCTTATCCATTCATCAATTAAGAATCCAGTCCATATTCCAAATAATCCCATCTTCATGACTATTCCAAATAGATAACTTAATGGAATAGCAATTCCGAACATAGAAAACACAGCAATTAAAAAAGGAAAATTAACGTCTCCAGTTGCTCTTAAAGAGTTTACCATGATGATATTTAAAGTTCTTCCCGGCTCTAAGAAGACAGATAATAAAAAAAGAGGAATTAAAATCTCAGTAACATCTTCGTCTTGAACAATCGATCGTAAGATCTCAATTTTAAAAAGCCAAAATAAAAAAACCACTAAAACAGTTACTATAAAACCAACTTTTAAACTTTTCATTCCTGTTGAGTAAGCTTCCTCGAACTTTTTAGATCCTACTAAATAACCAACAATGATTTCATTTCCAATACTAATAGATAGTCCAAAAAGCATGATAAAGAGAGATATTTGAAAATACAATGTCTGAGCTGCCATAAACTTTTCTCCCATCATTCCAATAAAGGAATATATGATCATATAATGTATAGTCCATACCAGATTTTCACCAGCTGAGGGTAACCCAACTTGTAGCATTTTACTCAAAATTTTTTTAGATCCACCGAAGAGAAAATGAGGAACGAATTTAATCTTTAATCTAATAAATAGCAAGAAAAGCAAAGCGAATAGAGAGATTGTTCTTCCAATTAAAGTCGAATAAGAAATTCCTATTAATCCTTGATTATGAATTCCAAAAAATCCGAACAAGAATATCAAGTTTCCAAAAATAATAATTAAGTTAGAAATTAATGTAACAAACATTGCCGATTGTGATCTTCCATACACACGTAAACAAGCAGATGTAATGATAGAAATTGATTCAAGTATTAAACATAGAGCAAGTTTTTTGAGATAGAAAAAACTTTGATTAAACAGGTGGTTAGGAGTATTCATAAAGTTTAATATATTGCGTCCAAAACATAATATGATCGCTGAACTAATACATCCTAATAGAAAATTAAAGGAAATTGCTGTATGAATTGCTTGGATAGATTGTTCTTTTTTTCCCGCTCCTAAATATTGCGCAATAACTATACTACATCCTACACTAATAAAACTGAATAAAGTAATAAAGAAATCAAATATTTGATTTCCAACCCCCATCGAAGCTAAATAAGAAGTAGATAAATAGCTAACCATATAAGTATTAATTAATAACATGGAAAAATGCAAAAATATATCAATAAAAATTGGCCAGCTAAGTGAATAGAGTGATTTATTAATCATATTATGATTTTTTGAATGGAAGTTTGATTGTTTGAATTAATTATTTTAAAGGATATAATTCTTATAAATTGATTCAAATTAATAATTGATCGATAAACTTTAATTTGTTCAGTAAAAAATCTTTTATCAAATTAATTTATGCTGATTCATTTTATTTTATTCAGTTTGTCAAATTTTTGAAAATATATTTTTAAAATATAGAGGCGTGATTTTTTAAATTATCATTAAGACTTTTTATTCAAAGATATGGAAAGGAAATGGTATTATCAAAAATTTAACTTTCTATAAAAAGTTATTAAACATGATTTAGTAAAATATCATTATTAAATTTCACAAATAATATGATATCAAACTGATTAGATTAAATTATTAAAAATTAATTATCTCTTAATAAAAGATACAATGAGCAAAACAAGGAATAATTTTTCGAAAAAAAAGGGAGTTTTTATTCCAAATACACTTACAAAAGATATTTTTGAAAAACATTTAATCTATGAAAGAAACTGTGCATTTCATGATTTCCGAAAAGGATATTAAGAAACGTATCCAAGAGATTGCTAAAAAGATAGCAGATTATTATCGATCGAAGAAAGGTAAGTTAGTTTTGGTCGGTATTTTAAAAGGATCCTTTATATTTATATCAGATTTATGTAGAAAGATTGATCTTCCTCATGAAATTGATTTTATGATAGTTTCTAGCTATCGAAATGGATTTCAATCGAATGAAAATGTTCGAATAATCAAAGATTTAGATCAAAATATTCGAAAAAAAAATATAGTTATTGTGGAAGACGTTGTAGATTCAGGAAACACTTTGAAAAAAATTCTACGAGTCTTGCAATCTAGAAAACCAAAGTCCATTAAGATATGCACTCTTTTCAGCAAGCCATCTAAAAGGGAAGTAAAAATATCTATAAAATGGATTGGGTATTCTATTCAAGATCGATTTATTGTCGGATATGGAATAGATTATTCACAAAAATATCGTCACTTACCCTACATAGGGTATGTTCTATGAAATCAGTGTTTTAAAGAAACTTTCTGTTTTTTAATCCTTTCGAAAGACATTCATATAAAGGATATTATTAAAAATAATATTTTTATATCAAGAAAGGAAAACATTTAGAAGCTTTTCAGATAAGAAGAATGTTTTTAAGAATGATTAGTTTTTCATCTCAATGAAACTCTTGAGTAACTGCTTTTCTTAAAGATATTGGATTTTATTAATAGATTTTTATCTCTTAAAAAAATTAAAATGTCTAAACAATATGCCTTAAAGATCATTCAACTAAAAAAAAAGTATTATGGAAAAATTAGAGCATTGGATGGAATTAATTTAAAAGTTAAAGTTGGAGATTTTTATGCTTTATTGGGTCCGAATGGAGCAGGAAAATCTACTATAATTGGAATCATTAGTTCTTTAATAAACAAAGATAGTGGAAAAGTAGAGGTATTTGGTTATGATTTAGATCAAGATGAAATGAATGTAAAAAGGCAATTTGGTTTAGTTCCACAAGAATTTAATTTCAATCCATTCGAATTTGTTTTACAAATTCTTTTAAATCAAGCTGGATACTATGGAGTTTCCAGAAACTTGGCTTATTTAAGAGCAAAAGAAATTCTATCTCAATTATCTTTATGGGATAAAAGAAATAGTTCCGCTAGAGATTTGTCTGGAGGAATGAAAAGAAGATTGATGATAGCTAGAGCTCTAATGCATAATCCAAAACTATTGATATTAGACGAGCCAACAGCTGGAGTTGATATCGAGCTCAGAAGATCCACTTGGAATTTTCTGAAATTATTAAATTTTAAAGGTACCACAATTATACTAACTACACATTATTTGGAAGAAGCTGAAACACTTTGTAGGAATGTTGGAATCATTCAAAAAGGGAAATTAATCGAAAATACTAGTATTAGAGAACTGTTGAATCGATTGGAATCAGAAACTTTTATCTTTAATCTAGATCGTGCAAGCAAAAATCTTAATTTAAAAAATTATTTATTTAAATTGATCGATCGATTCACATTGGAGGTCGTTGTTTCAAAAGGTCAGGGTTTATATGATCTTTTTAAACAGTTTTCAGACCAAAGAATTAAAATTAATAGCATGAAAAACAAAGTCAACAGATTAGAAAATTTGTTCATTAACCTAATGAGAAAAAAGATAGATTCGATGTAATTGAGGAAAAAAAGATGATTTTTTTTTATTGGATTGCTATAAAAACAATATGGATAAAGGAAATCACTAGATTTTCTAGAATTTGGATACAAACCTTACTTCCTCCAGTAATTACAACTTTGCTTTATTTTGTAATTTTCGGAAATTTAATAGGCAAAAGAATTGGAAATATGGAAGGAGTGAGTTATATTAAATTCATTTTTCCTGGATTGATCATGACATCTGTAATTACAAATTCTTATTCTAATGTATGTTCTTCTTTTTTTGGAGCTAAGTTTCAGAAAAGTATTGAAGAACTTCTGGTTTCTCCAATTCCAATAAATGTACTAATTCTTGGTTTTGTTGGAGGTGGAGTTTCTCGTGGTGTATTGGTTGCAGTTTTAATTATTTTATCCTCTGTTGTGTTTTTTCCTTTAGAAGTGCATTCTTGGTTTGTAATCTTTATTACAATACTTATGACTTCTACTTTATTTTCTTTAGCTGGACTGGTGAACGCCATTTTTGCTAAAACTTTTGATGACATTAGTATCATTCCAACCTTCATACTAACTCCATTAACTTATTTGGGAGGAGTTTTCTATTCACTATCTCTTCTTCCAAGTAATTTCTGGAAAATTATCTCTAAAGTTAATCCAGTTGTATATATGATTGGAGGATTGCGGTATGGATTTTTAGGAATTGGAGGAGAACTTTCGTTAAACGTTACACTAATCATATTATTAATATTCACCTTAATTCTCTATTACGTCACATGGTATATCTTAAAAAGTGGAAAATTTCTAAAAGCTTAACAGGAGATCTGATCTATAAAGGATTTTTTTTTAAAACCGAAAAAGACACCTTCTGACATTTGTTCATCATGTCTAATATAGACTGTCCATCTGGAAATATTAGATTTGGATCCTCTTTATATATCATATATAGTAAAAAATATCTATTTTTTAACTCTGGATGAGGTATAACTAGATTTTTTTCTTTAACCATCATATTTCCATATAATAGGATATCGAGATCTAATGTTCTAGAAGTCCATTTTTCTTTTGTTCTGGTTCTCCCTTGTTTGAATTCAATTTTTTGGATATAACTTAATAAAACTTTCGGGCTTAGTTGTGTTTTGATCGATACCACAGCATTTAAATAATCTGGTTGATTTGAGTTTCCAATTGGTTTAGTTCTATAGTAAGAGGAGACTGATATCAAATCAGTATCAGGAATATTTCTCATTGAGATTATTGATCTATCAGCTTGATAGATTGGATTATTTAGATTACTTCCAACAGAAATATATGCAATTTGAAGTTTTTTCATTTGAGAATTTTTTATTTAGAAGTAATTTAATATTCTTTTACGTATTTTATAAAAAACCTTAGATTTATAAAAACCTTATTAATTTTTTTAAAATCAAAATCAATCTAAAAATAAAATTTTTTGGAAGATTTTTGAAAATTTTTCTATTTTTGATGGTTTTTTATTTGTTTTTCTCTAATTTCGTCCATAGTCTTACATTCTATACAGAGATCTGCTATTGGATTAGCTTCTAACCTTCTCAATCCTATTTCTACTTTGCAGTTAACACAGTATCCAAATTTTTTTAAATCAATCTTATGCAAAGTATGATCTATTTTTTCTATTAACTTTCTTTCTCGATCTCGATTTCTTAACTCTAAATTAAATTCCTCTTCTTGGACTGCTCTATCAATTGGATCAGGAAAGTTTTCAGATATATTTTGTATTTGAACAGTTTGTTGATTAGTTTTTTTATCTATTTTCTTTTTCCAAGTCTCCAAAATTTTTCGAAAATATTTTAACTGATTTTCATTCATGTAAAATCTCCTAATTTTTGTTAATATTTTTAGAAATCATCAATCCCTCTTGAAAAAATTTATCTGCTTTCTTTACTATATAGTAACTGTTTCTTCTAGAACCTCGAAGATAAATCAATAATTTCGTATTTTAAATTAATTAAATCTTAAAAAAGAAATTTAATAGAGAATCAAAAGTGTAGTTTGGCTCCTTCCTTCAAGTAAATGATAAATCTCTCTGTATTTCTTTATTTTTTAAAAAAAGACCATCGAACATCATTTGATATAGAAATTCCTAAAAATTTAAATTCTTCTTTAACGAAGAAATCTTAAAAAATTTTTTGTTTTATTTCAACATTAATCAAATTATACTCACAATTTTCTAAAAAGATTTTAAAAGAGATCTCATAAAATTTTTTTTAAAGTAGTAATACCGAATAGTATATATAAGAACGTTAGTCTTTTTTTCAAAAGAAGATTGTTAGTAAGATAATGGATGTTATTGATCTTTTTTTTAAATAACTACTAAAAAATTTTTTAGAACTTAAATTATTTTATTTAAAATATTCGAAAGAAAGTTAATTAATTTTTTTAAATATAATTTTAAAACTATATTTTTTGGATTTATTTTGAAGTTATAAAGTTTTCTTTAAGGTTAGACTATTGAAATAGATGAATAAATAAATTTTTTTCGAATAACAATTATTTGATTGATTATTCTAATTTGCTTATAATTAAATTCAATAATTTAAGAATTTTTTTTCAGAAATTACCTGAAAAATAGATGAGAATTTATAAAATTCATTTAAACGAATATCTTTTAATTGGTTTGTTTAAAGATATCTTTTCAACTAAATTTAAAGTCTAAAAAAATCTTAATCGTGCAAACTCCATAAGGAATGCTTAAGAAGAAATTAATTTCTTTTAATCAAAAATTCTATAAAAAATTTTTTGATTTATAACTTTCTTTAAAAGAATTTTATAAATTTACCAAAACACATTAGAAACCACTTGGTATTTTTTATGAAAAAGAGACGTTCGAAATTGTGTATTACGAAAAATGCTGCTAAAGAAATAAAAAACCATATTAAATATTCGAATAAATCGAAATCGTTCTTTAGAATTTATATTGTAGGTGGAGGATGTAGCGGGCTAAAGTATAAATTCATCATTGGCAAAAAGAAAGATAAAGATGATATAGTCCTAAAGAAAAAAGGAATAAAATTAGTAATCGATCCAATTAGTTTTCAATATCTATCAGGAAGTACAATTGATTTTTCGGAAACAATAGAAAATTCTCAGTTTATCGTAAATAATCCAAATGCAAGTGTGACTTGCAATTGTGGTTCTTCTTTCAGGAAAAGTATTTGAAGATCCTTTCAACTGAGATGAATTTTCGAAATTTGTTTTAGAAAATTGATTACAACTGAATTCAAATCGTTTATGGGTTTTAATAAAGCTTTTTTATTCTCATACACTTCTTCTTTTGTGTTCGATTGATTGATTATATCTGAAATCGATCGAATAGAAACGAATGGTGTACTGAATAAATGACACACTTGAGCTATCGCTGCTCCCTCCATATCCACTCCAACTGCTTCTGGAAAAAAATTATGAAAGAAATCTGATTTTCTTTTCCCAAAAATAAAACGATCTCCACTACAAGTTGTTCCAATTACGCAATTAAAATTGAGACTCTTTACAGAATCTTTTGCTGCTCTAATTAGATTGGTATCTGAATAAAAAAATTTTGGCAACTCTGGAACTTGACCTATCTCATATCCAAAGCAACTTAAATCGAAATCGTAGTAACACGTTTTTTTTGATATAACCATATCTCCAATTTTCAATTCTTTCAGACCGCCCATGATACCGAAATTCATAATTATATCTGGAGAAATTTTATTAATTAGCCAAGTAGTTGCCATTGAAGAAAAAACTTTTCCAATTCCAGAGATTAATAAAAAGAAGGAAACATTTTTTATTTTTCCAAAATGTAGACGAATTTTACCCAGTCTAAGGATTGAACTTTTTTTAATATATTCTTCGAGATATGATATTTCTTCTTTCATAGAACATATTATCGCGATTTTTAACTTGTTCATTTTATAAAAAATAGCATCTAGCTTTTAAAAAAAGAGAGATCTAATGTATAAAAAGTTTATAAATTAATTCGATATATGAAAAATCAGTTTTCTTTTTTCTTAAATTTCGAAGAGAAAAGATATTTAGATTAAAATTAAAAAACTGATTTTTTTCAAACTTTTTTGACGTACTTATCGAATAGAACCGATTTAAAAAACATTTATATAATTGAATCCTTTTTTTTGATTTGAAATAAAAAATTATTAAAATTTTATATCGTATTTTTTTGATTTCTTTCTTAATACTAAAATTGTACAATTAATATGTGATTATTGTAATATCAGTACGTAATATTTTAATTTTTTTAAACTCGATTGTCATCCTAGAATTTCTCAAGAATCAAACGAACTATTAAATCGAATAAGTTCATTATTTTCATAGAATAGAACAATTTATTTGTTCTTTTTATTTCAGTTTGAAAATTTAAATAAATTTTGCTAAAATTTAAGTTTGGTGGTAGATGATTTTTTATTCTTTTCAATAAGATCTTTCTGATCAATGTTTAAGATCAAATTTAAAGATAAGCATTGTAGAAAGAGCTTGCGTGTAACTTCTCTTTCAGTTATGTCATAACGATATGTTTCTTCTAGATTGTCGTTGACTAGGATAAAGTATTCAAATATTTATTCTTATGCACCGAATTAATCTTGTTAATGGTATCTTAGTTTTGATATAGCAGAATGCAGAATTTAAAAATCCTTCTAAAGTTTAACAATTGAACTTTTGAATAATAAAAAAGCTATCTCCTAATTTTATCTTGTCTTTTTTTCGAATAAAATAATCATGAAAACACGATATATCTTTGTAACTGGAGGAGTAGTTTCTTCTTTAGGAAAAGGGATATTTGCGGCATCTTTAGCAAATTTGCTCGAATCAAGAGGAATAAAGATCACTATAATTAAGTTGGATCCGTATATTAATGTTGATTCTGGAACAATGAGTCCTATACAACATGGAGAGGTGTTTGTAACAGAAGACGGAACAGAAACTGACCTAGATTTAGGACATTATGAGAGATTTATACGAACTAAAATGACCAAGGAGAATAATTTTACCACAGGTTTAATATATTCTGAAGTTATTCGAAAAGAAAGATCTGGAAAATATTTGGGTCAAACAGTTCAGGTAATTCCTCATATAACGAATGAAATAAAAAGAAAGATCTTACAAGGAGGTAAGGGATATGATTTAGTTTTAGTAGAAATAGGGGGTACAGTAGGAGATATCGAATCTTTACCATTTCTGGAAGCAATACGACAATTATCAATTGAAATAGGTCGTCAATACACAATGTTTTTACATCTCACTTTAGTACCATACCTTAATTCTACTGGGGAGATGAAAACAAAGCCAACACAGCATTCGATAAAATCGCTTCTTTCAATCGGTATTCAACCAGATATGTTGGTTTGTAGATCCAGTAAATCGATTTCTGAAAAAGAAAAATTAAAAATTACTTTAATTTGTAATATTCCTAAGAAAGCAATTATTTCTTTAGAAGATGTAGATTCCATTTATAAAATACCTGTTCTTCTACATCTTCAAAAAATAGATGATTATATTTGTAAAAGATTTTTGATGAAGTGTCCTTCTGCAAACTTATCAGAATGGAAAAGTTTGTTTCAAAGTCAATCAAATCAAATTGATCATGTAACTATAGGAATGGTTGGAAAATATGTTCATCTACCTGATTCTTATAGATCTGTTATAGAAGCGCTTAAACATGGAGGATTTGGTAATCAAGTAGAAGTAATGATTAAAATGATCGATTCTGAAGAATTCGAATCATCATCTTCTTCTGATAATTTAAAAATGTTAGAAAATGTAGATGCTATTCTTATTCCAGGAGGATTCGGAGAGAGAGGTATAGAGGGAAAAATTTTAGCAGTTCGTTATGCTAGAGAGAATAAAATACCCTACTTGGGAATTTGTTTAGGAATGCAAGTAGCTTTCATAGAATATGCGAGAAATGTTGCAGAAATGCATGGAGCTAATTCCAAGGAGTTTTCTTCAAATTGTCAATATCCTGTTATTATACCAATTTCTTCAAGAAAAAATGATCAAAAAGAAAATTCTGAAAAAATATACCAATATAAGGGAATATTTCAGAAAGAAACCAGAATGAGAATTGGTAAAAAGAAATGTCATTTAGTTAGGAAAAGTAAGGTTTATTCGATATATAAGAGAAATGTCATTTTTGAAAGATATCGACATCGTTATGAAGTAAATAAGCTCTTTCTTAAAAAGATAGAAAAAGCTGGATTATGTATATCTGGAATTTCAGAAGATAGAAAATCAGTAGAAATTATTGAATACCCTCTTCATCCATGGTTTATAGCTTGCCAGTTTCATCCAGAATTTACCTCTAATCCAAGAGAATGTCATCCTCTTTTTTTAAGTTTTATACAAGCTGCTAAACTTTTTAAAAGAATCAACTTTAATAAATCAAAACAACAAAAGAACATTTAAAATTGGAACAAATATGAGCAAGATTGTCAAAGTTATTGGAAGAGAGATCATAGATTCAAGGGGGAATCCAACAGTGGAAGCAGAAGTTCATACGAAAAATAATTTTGGTATAGCCTCTGTTCCTTCCGGTGCTTCAAAAGGAAGTAGAGAAGCTCTAGAACTAAGAGATTTAGATAAAAATAGATTTTTAGGGATGGGGGTTCTAAAAGCTATTCATAATATAAACTACGATATATCTCAATCCTTGATAGGATTAGATGTTTTTGATCAAAGTCTGATTGATGATACCATGATTCATTTGGATGGAACTGAAAATAAATCTAAACTCGGATCAAACTCTATTTTAGCAGTTTCTTTAGCTTCTATGAAAGTAGCAGCTTTAGAAGAAAAAATTCCCCTTTATCAATATGTTTCGAAGCTATTTAATCATTCTGAAAAATTTTCGATACCTTTACCTATGATTAATATCTTAAATGGAGGAAAGCATGCTGACAATAATATTGATATTCAAGAATTCATGATTCAGCCAATTGGTGCAAGAAATTTTAAAGAGGCAATTCGAATTAGCACAGAAATATTTCATTCTCTTAAAAAGATTTTAAAGAAACGGGGTCTTAATAGTAACGTTGGAGATGAAGGGGGATACTCTCCGAATCTACCATCAAATGAATCCGCTCTATCAATTATTGTAGAAGCTATAGAATTAGCTGAATATTCTCTTGGTGAAGACGTGGTTCTCGCAATAGATTGCGCTGCTTCAGAATTCTACAACAAAGAAAATAAAAAATACGAATTGAAGGGTGATCAAAAATCTTTTAGTTCTACAGAATGGACAGAAAATCTAAAGAATATGTCTTTGAGATATCAAATCAAATCCATTGAGGATGGATTGTATGAATTAGATGAAAAAGGATTTATTCATCAAACTAAAGTTTTGGGAAGTTTTGTTCAATTGGTCGGAGATGATTTGTTTGTAACTAATGATAAAATATTAAGACATCATATCAAAAAAAAGATTGCAAATTCTATTTTAATTAAATTAAATCAAATAGGAACTGTGAGTGAAACTATGAAAGTTATTCAGACCGCTCAAAATTTTGGATATTCTACTATCATCTCCCATAGATCTGGTGAAACGGAAGATACAACGATTTCTGATCTTGCAGTAGGAACAGTCTCTGGACAAATCAAATCTGGATCAGTTTGTCGTTCTGAGAGAGTTTCAAAATATAACAGAATAATACGAATTGAAGAAGAGCTCAAAAATGAATTTCGATTTGGTCCTTCGTATGGTTTGATTAAAAAATCGATACGAGAATTTTAATTGAATTGACAAAAAAGAGAATCTACATTGGGATTATTAACGATAAAAATTAATGCATCAAAAATCGAAATTATTTTTTTTGAGATTTTCTAGAGAGATGTATTTTTATCTTCATATTTTATAACTTAAGTCTTTCTGAAAGACTTTAATTTTTAAATGATATATCTGTTAGATAACTAAAAAAGATCTCTCATTTTTCTTATTCTTGAAAAAATCTTATATTTTTCTTTTTTTGTTTCATATTTTTTATCTTTTATATCGTATATTTTAGGAGAATTCTTTACAATTTCATCATCACATCTCAGAAAAATATTAATTTTTTTTTCAATGGATAGAGTTGAGGGAACAGTAGGTAATAGTATTGAAGTTTTCTTTCGAGAAATATCAAGATATTGATTAATATATTTATCTTTTGGTAGCAAAGTACTTGCAAAACTCAAATTTTTAACAGTATATTCGTGTGCACAACAGATCAGTGTATCTGAAGGAAGAGATTCGATTAGAAGAATTGACTGATACATCTGGTAAGACGTACCTTCAAAAATTTTTCCACAACCTCCAGAAAAAAATGTATCTCCACAAAAAAGATAAGGTTTTTGATAATACAATAGATGTCCTTTTGTATGTCCAGGAGCATGAAATACTTTAAAAGAAAAAAAAGAGAATTCAACACGATTTATTTTTTCTGTAATGAAGAATGTTACTTCTTTTGAAAGAACTTCCTTTGGAGCAAAAACATCGACTCTTGGATATTTTCTCTTGATATTTAATATTCCGCCAGTATGATCGTAATGATGATGCGTTATAAGAATTGCAGTTGGAAAGAAACCTTTCTTTTCTAAGAAATTGAGAACTTTTTCAGACTGTCCTGGATCAACAATTACGCAAACTTTATGATGTTCTAATATCCAAATGTAATTGTCTATGAAAGAACGAACAAAGAATAATTTCATTTCTATCTTCTAAAATAAAATTAGATTATTTAATGAATTTTTTTTATTTTAGATGAAGTAAAAAAAAATACAATACTTAGAAATTTCTCATCCTAGAAACAATTGTTCAAATTTTTTAGAATATATTTTTAAAATATTAGAGTTTATTTTTTTCTAAATATATTTCTAAATACTTCTGATCTTCTTGAGAAGGATTGTTTGCTGCATTTTTCGCAAGCTTATCACAAAACGTATTTTCTAGATGACCAGAATGACCTTTTATTAAGTTCCATTTAATTTTATGTTTTTTGATAATTTTATTCATTCTTATCCATAGATCAATATTTGAAACAGGCAATCCATTACTGCGTTTCCAATTTTTTTTTTTCCATAAATATATCCATTTAGTTCCTCCTTGACATACATAGTTGCTGTCAGTTGTTACAATGACGTTACAAGAATATCTCAAAGATTCTAAACCAACGATTACTCCGATCAATTCCATTCTATTATTAGTCGTAAGAAAATATCCTTTACTTAATATCTTTTCATACTTATAATACCTAAGTATTGTTCCGTATCCACCTGGTCCTGGATTCCTAAGACAAGAACCATCAGAAAATATTTGAACTTCTTTTTTTATAATTTTTAAATTCATTAATTTATTTAGATCCTGGTTCAGAAAAATATGAAATGAATGTGCAAACTGAAAGAAAAATAATTCTTGATACAGAAACCACTGGAATGAGTTCATCTGGACATCCTTATGAAGGACATAATATCATCGAAATTGGTGCTGTAGAAATGATTAACAGAGAGTTAACTGGAAACTTATTTCACGTCTATATCAATCCCAAAAGGTCGGTTGATCCAAAAGCATTTGAAATACACAAAATAAGTGACAATTTTCTAAAAGATAAACCCACTTTTTCTGAAATAGTCGATGACTTCGTTGATTTTATCCGAAATTCAGAACTAATTATCCATAATGCATCTTTCGATGTTGGTTTTATCAATCACGAATTATCTAGGATAGAATACAGTTTTTGCTCAATCAAGAAAATATGCAGGATAACAGACACTTTGAAAATAGCTAGAAGTCTTTTTCCTGGAAAGAAAAATAGCTTGGATGCGTTATGTGATAGATATCATATAGATAGATCAAAAAGAAGTGTACATAGCGCAATTCTAGATGCAAAGATTTTATCAGAAATATATAAATTGATGACTGGAGGACAAATTTCATTCAATTTTGATCATGATTTAGAAAAAAAAGAAAATTTTTTAAATCAATATTATTTTCAGAGAAAAAGAAAAAGAACAAGAGAAAGTCTTGTGATATATGCTAATTCAAAGGAGCAATATTGTCATGAATTTATTTTAAATACTATTGAAAAAAAAATTGGAAAAAAAACTTTATGGAGAAAAAATAAAAATTTTTAAAACTTTTGTGATTTCTATAGATCTGAAAAAGACTTTGTATAATATTGGTGCGGTAGTTCAGTGGTTAGAATATCGGCCTGTCACGCCGGAGGTCACGGGTTCAAGTCCCGTCCGCACCGAATGGATTCTTCTTTTCAATGAATTGAAACAATTGTTTAACTGAAAGAACAATATCTTAGATACTTTGCATTCTTAATCATTCCTCATCTTAACAGAACGTTCAAAAGTCAAAAATGACTAATGACAGAACTTTTGCTAAAGCGATACGTTTTCTATGTGTGGATGCCATACAAAAAGCAAATTCTGGACATCCCGGAACTCCTATGGGAATGGCTGATATTGCAGCTGTTCTTTGGAAGAATTATTTAAATCATAATCCATCCGATCCTAATTGGATTAACAGAGATAGATTCGTATTATCAAACGGTCATGGCTCTATGCTGTTGTATAGTTTATTGCATCTGACTGGATATGATTTATCTATCGAAGAAATAAAAAAATTTCGTCAATTTCAATCTCAAACTCCAGGTCATCCAGAATACGGGTCCACTCTAGGAGTGGAGACAACTACAGGACCTTTAGGACAGGGATTAGCTAATGCTGTTGGATTTGCAATGGCAGAAAAGATTCTTTCAAAAGAGTTCAATAGACCTAAATATCCTGTTATCGATCATTACACTTATGTTTTTGTGGGTGATGGATGTATGATGGAAGGCATTTCTCATGAAGTTTGTTCGTTAGCTGGAACTTGGGAACTAGGAAAGTTGATTGTTTTTTACGATAGTAATGGAATTTCGATAGATGGTAAGGTGGAGCAATGGTTTACAGACGATACTGCTCTTCGATTTTCTTCCTATAAATGGCATGTTATTGATAATATTGATGGACATAACATCGAACAAATCAAATCTTCTATTGATCAAGCTAAAAAAATTAAAAATCAACCCTCTTTATTAATTTGCAGAACTGTTATTGGCTATGGATCCCCGATGTCAGGATCAGAAAAAATCCATGGTTCTCCAATTGGAAAGAGATCTATAACTGAAATGAGAAGAAGATTGAATTGGAGATATGGAGAATTTGAAATACCCTCAAAATTGTATAAGTCTTTAGATGCAAAGATTAGAGGCAACAAAATACAAAAAAAATGGTCCAATATGCTCTGCTCTTATAAAGAGCAGTTTCCAAAACTTTTTAAAGAATTAACTAGAAGAATTCAAAAAAAGTTACCGAAAGACTGGAAAAAAAGAACAGATGCGTTCATAGAATCGCTTCAAAAAAATCCTAAAGATATTTCTGGTAGACACGCTTCGAAAAAGACTTTAGAACTTCTTTATGATCTATTACCAGAACTCCTAGGAGGATCCGCTGATTTAACGCCAAGCAACTTATCTAAATCTTCTTTAGCTAGATCGATTGATTGTAAATTTTCTGGAAATTATGTTCATTACGGAGCTAGGGAGTTTGGTATGTCAGCTATTATAAATGGAATCGCTATCTATGGAGGTTTTATACCATATGGAGCTACTTTTCTTACTTTTGTAGAGTATGCTAGAAATGCAGTAAGAATGGCTGCTCTGATGAAGATAAGGAGTATATTCGTTTATACACATGACTCTATTGGAGTAGGAGAAGATGGTCCTACTCATCAACCGATAGAGCAGTTAAATCATCTTAGAACAACACCAAATATAAGTGTATGGCGACCTTGTGATCAAGTAGAATCAGCAGTATCTTGGAAATTGGCTGTAGAAAGAAAAAATAAACCAAGCGCTCTGATATTTTCTAGACAAACTCTTTTTCAGGAATATAGAGATAACGAACGGGTTTTAGAAATATCTAAAGGAGCATATATACTAAAGAAAAATAGTAACGATCCAGAATTGATTTTTATTGCGACTGGATCCGAGGTAAGACTGGCTATGGAATCATATTATATTCTGGACAAAGAAGGATACAAACTAAGAGTAGTTTCTATGCCATCTTCCGATGTTTTCGATCAACAAAGACTCTCTTATCGAAGAGAGATTTTATCTTCCAATATTTTTCATCATAAGATAGCTATCGAGGCTGGAAATACTAATTTTTGGCACAAATATGTTGGAGAAAGGGGTTTGGTTATTGGGATTGATTCCTTTGGATGTTCTGCTTCGGGAGATATCCTATTTGAGAAGATGGGGTTCACAGCTGCTAAAATCGTTGAAAAGGTAAAACGTATTTTAAAAAATAACGATTAATTTAAATGATTTTTTTAGCTATTGAATTATATAAAATTTTTATTTCTAAAGTGTTAGACTCGAATATTTTTTCTTAAAATTATAATCTACAATAATAATGTTATACTTTTTTTCATAAAGTACATTTAACATTTATTAAGAGAATCAAATTAAAAATCTCTTTTTTAAAGAATTATTCCCTCAATAAATCCATCTATGGGGAAAATTTTTTTTCTTTGAGTTAAGAGAACGTTGGCTCAACAATACATTTTCAAAACAATAATGAAAATAAAATTTTTTAGAGAAACTTCCGAAATTCAACAACTTTTTTGAGAAAAAAATATGATTCATATTAAATCTGTCAATATAGATAAGAAGAAAGTACTGATTCGGTGTGATTTTAATGTTCCAATAAAATCTTCTAAGATTATTTCAGATTACAGAATAACTTCTTCGATACCAACTATTGAATACGCTCTTCGCAAACGATCCAAAGTTATCTTAATGTCTCATCTTGGAAGACCAGTCGAAGGAAGATACGAAGACAGGTTTTCTTTAAGACCGATATCTAATTTTTTAAGTAAAATTCTAAATTTTCCAGTAAATTTAGTTCAAAATTATCTTCAAGATGAAGATATCGTATATAAAAATGATGAAATATTAATGCTGGAAAATGTTCGTTTTAATAAAGGAGAAAAAAACAATGACCCATTTCTTTCTCAAAAATATGCAAAATTATGCGATGTATTCGTGATGGATGCATTTGGAGTATCTCATAGAAAAGAGTCTTCTTCATATGGTATAGCAGAATATTCTCCTATTTCTTGTGCTGGAATATTATTTTCCAAAGAGATAGATAGTCTATCAAAAATTCTTGAGAAGCCCATTTCCCCTGTAGTTACGATAATCGGAGGATCGAAAATATCCAGTAAGTTAGCTGTTATCAAAGAACTTTCTAAAATATCAGACAAGATCATCTTTGGAGGAGGTATCGCAAACACGATAATATCGTCTTCTGGATTAAAAGTAGGAAGATCTTTAGTGGAAAAAAAATTAATTCCGGAATCAAAAATGTTATTGAAAAATTCAAAAGTTTTTTTTCCAATTGATGTAAAAGTGTCAAAAAAAATATCTCGCGCAGAAGAGTGTTTCAACAAATCCGTTCAATCTATTGAAGATGACGATTATATTGTCGATCTAGGAGAGCAAACGATTAAATGCATTTCTCAAATTGTTAAAAATTCGAAAATGATCATCTGGAGTGGACCTTTAGGAATATTTGAAATTCCGAATTTTTCTTTAGGAACCAAAAGGCTAATTGAAGCCATTTCGAAAAGTGAAGCATATTCTTTAGCTGGAGGAGGAGATACAGTTTCAGCTATCGAAAAGTTTGATTCGTTTGATAAAATTTCTTATGTTTCTACTGGAGGAGGAGCATTTCTAAAATATATAGAAACGAGAGAAATTCCAATAGTTTCAAAATTTAAAGGATAGTAGTAGTTTTCATTTATCTTGAAAATAGAGGATTTTCATGTCAAAAATTTTCGGTCATTTAAAACCTGGTGTAATCTTTGGAGAAGATATACAGAGAGTTTTTTATATTTGTAAAAAGAGAAAAATTGCCATTCCTGCAATCAACTGTATAGGAACAGATTCAATTAATGCGGCTTTGGAATGTTCCGCTCACTTTCATTTTCCGATTATCATACAATTTTCTTACGGAGGATCTAATTTTATTTCTGGAATGGGATTGAAATCGAGTAATCATAAGTCAGCGATCTTGGGATCTTTATCTGGAGCAAATCATGTTCATCAAATGGCGAAACATTATGGTGCATCTGTAATATTGCATACTGATCATTGTTCTAAAAAGAATTTACCATGGATAGATGCATTGTTAGATTTTGGAGAAAAGTATTATGAGAAGAATAAAAAACCTTTTTTTTCCTCTCATATGATAGATCTCTCATTTGAATCTTTATCGGAAAATATCAGAACATGTTCGGAATATCTTCAGAGGATGAGTAAAATCGGAATGACTATAGAAGTTGAATTAGGATGTACTGGAGGAGAAGAAGATGGAGTCAAAGTAGATCAAGAATTACAAAAATCTTCTTTATATACTAATCCAAAAGATGTACTTTATGCTTATTGTGAATTAAGCAAAGTAAGTGAAAAATTTATTATAGCTGCTTCTATTGGAAACGTTCATGGAGTATATCGATCTGGTAACATCAAACTCAATCCAAAAATCTTGAAAGATTCTCAAAAATTAATTAAAAAATTCATTCGTTCTGGATCATCACTTAATGAAGTAAGTTTCGTATTTCACGGAGGTTCTGGTTCTTCTTTGGAGTCCATCCGAAAAGTTATTGACTATGGAGTAGTTAAAATAAATATCGATACAGATACCCAGTGGGCTACCTGGGTTGGAATATTGAACTATTATCAAAAAAACAAACTGTTTTTGCAGAGCCAACTCGGAAATCCATCTGGAGAATTTCAGCCCAACAAGAAGTTCTATGATCCGAGGTCTTGGATTAGAGAATCTCAAATATCTTTAATCAATAGAATCAAAAGATCCCTTTCGGATATGCGATGCATATAAAATAATCCCTTTTATTAGATTTTGATCTTAATTTATTTTTAAACTGGGGTACCTGGATTCGAACCAGGGATGCCAGGATCAAAACCTGGTGCCTTTCCGCTTGGCTATACCCCAACTGCGGGAAGCGAGACTTGAACTCGCAAAACCATTTTTGGTGCTAGATCCTAAGTCTAGTGCGTCTCCCTATTCCGCCATTCCCGCTTGTCATTTACTTACTTTATTAAATGGCTACGACAGGGATTGAACCTGTGACTTCAGCGTTATGAGCGCTGTGCTCTACCTACTGAGCTACGTAGCCCTCTAATATTCTAAAAGTCAATTTTTTCCAATTTTTTTAAGCAGTAGTCAATACACAACGTATCTTTTGCTTTATAGTAACAAAAAATTGATTTTTTCACAATAAATTGATTTTTAATACATTCTATACTATTTTAATCAATTCAAATTAAATTGAATTAAAGATACGCATGAAAAGTTTAATTTCAAGAAGCTTTATACAAAAAATTATAAAAAGTGAAATCAAAAAAGATTATTTTAAGAAAATTCATACTCGTTTTCCTCCTTATCCAAATGGATATCTTCATATCGGTCATGCTAAATCGATTTGTTTGAATTTTGGTATTGCTAGAAAGTATCATGGAAAATGTAATTTACGAATCGATGATACCAATCCTATCGAAAAAAGATCTTTTGAAAGATATGTTCATTCTATTAAAAAAGATATCAAATGGTTAGGGTTTAATTGGGATGGAGAAGTTCGTTATGCTTCAAATTACCAAGAGATGTTTTATAAATATGCAGTTGAACTGATCCAAAAAAAATTGGCATATGTTGATCATCTTGATCAAAATTCTATAAAAGAGTATAGAGGAAACTTTAATCATATTGGAAAAAATAGTCCTTATCGTGATCGAACAGTCGAAGAAAATTTGGAATTATTTAAGAAAATGAAATCTGGTCTATACGAAGAAGGTAGAATATGTTTAAGAGCCAAGATAGATATGTATTCTCCTTATATGATCTTAAGAGATCCCGTTTTGTACAGGATTAAGAAAAACGTTGAGAAATCTGATGATCTTCGATGCAAAAAATTTAAAATCTATCCAACATACGATTTTGCACATTGTATTTCGGATGCATTGGAGGGAATTACGCATTCGTTATGTACCTTAGAATTTAGGGAAAACCGTAGATTATATGATTGGATATTGAACAATATTAGTATAGTTCATAAACCAAAGCAATATGAGTTTTCTCGTTTAAACTTAGAGTACACAGTGATGTCAAAAAGAAAACTAAGTCAGTTAATTGACTTGAAGATGGTAGAATCATGGGAAGATCCAAGATTGCCAACTATTTCTGGAATGCGTCGTAGAGGTTATACAGCTGAATCAATTCGTATGTTTTGTCAAAAAATTGGTGTAACTAAACAAGAAAGTAGAATTGAAATGAAGGTTTTAGAGTCTTGTGTTCGAAAAGATTTAGATCTTTTTTCTCAAAGAATGATGGGAGTTTTGAATCCGGTATTGCTTATTATAGAAAACATGAAACAAGATGAAGAACATAATCTAATTATTTTCAGACATCCAAAAAATCGAAAAATGGGTGTAAAGTTTCTTAAATTTAATAATAGATTGTACGTAGATAAATTTGATTTTCTTAAGAAAGATGGTGATTTGGATCCCTTACTTTTTGAAAAAATGTTTCGTTTAAGACATGCTTATACGATTGAAATAAATCGGATTGAAAGAGACAAACAAAAAAATATTTCAAAGATTTATTGTCAATATAAAAAAAAACCAATGGATCAATTTTTTGATAAATCAAAACGGGCAAGAAAGATAATACATTGGGTAAGTGCAAAATATGGAATTCGAGCAGAATTTAGAATTTTTAACCATCTGTTTACAGAACCTTATCCTGGAGAAAATTTTCTTAAATCATTTAATTCTAATTCAATGTTACTTAAGCAGGGAATCGTAGAACCAAATCTATTAGATTTTCAAAAAGGTGAACCCTTCCAGTTAGAAAGAGAGGGATATTTTTGTATTGATTCAACAAGCGATTATTCAAGAAATTCTAAATTGATAATCAATCAAACAGTAAGTTTAAAAAGAACAAAAGATGAGTGAAATTTTTAGAGAATTAAACTAAAATAACTCAAAAAATTTTTTCTTTTTCTGCTGTTTTGAGAATGAATCAATGGAAATATGTCGTATCTTAACTTTCTTTAATTCTATTTATGTGATCGACGATCAATTTAGCCCAATTTTTTACTCTTTGATTGGTTAAATCTGGTTGTCTATCTTCATCAATAGCTAATCCGATAAAATTTTTCTCATCTTCTAAGGCTTTAGATCTTTGAAATTTATAACCTTCTGTAGACCATTTTCCTATCAAATTAGCATTTCTTTTTGTGATAATTTCTTTTAATATTCCCATTGCATCGCAAAAATATTCTGGATAGTCTTCTTGATCTCCGCATCCAAAAATTCCTACATATTTATTCAAAAAATTAATTTCTTTCAATGTATTGAAAAAATCATACCAATCACACTGAGCTTCTCCATAATACCAAGTTGGAATCCCAAGAAGTAAAAAATTAAAACTTTCCAAATATTCTTTTTTAGAATTTGCTATATTATAAATTTCTGGTTCATAACCAAAACTTTTTAAATTCTTCGCTAAAATTTTCGATACTTTTTCTGTATTTCCTGTATCACTTCCAAAAAAAATTCCAATTTTCTTCATAATAATCTCCAAAAAAATGGTTTTTGATTTTTGAAAATTTTTTACTTAAACTGTATACTTTTGATAGTTACTTAAAAAACTCTTTTCTAAAATTAGAAAACGAAATAAATTAAAAAATAATGACTTAGAGAGTCTAATCGCTTTACAACGTATGGAAAACAATCTAATACGAAAAGACGAAAAAATTTAAACGATTTACTTTTCAATTTAAGAATATTTTTTAGAACTTTTTAATTAATGTCTTTTTAAGATTTCTTCTCAGAAGTTCGTAAATGGATTTTTTAGTGATTATAAAAGTTAAAAAGTATACTTATTCTAATATTATAGATCAATTAGAGGTATTTTTCTATGATAATAAGTAAGAAAAATGAATTTTTGGGATCATATCGTAGAAAAATCATTGGAAAAAACAATGATTTAACGCTTAATTTTTGAAAGAAAACTTCTTAAAGAAATTTTTTATAAATTGATTCGACTCTTTTAATTTTTTGTTTTTTAAAATTTTTTTCAATATGTATAAAAATTACGATGCATATTTAATTCTGTCAAATGGATACTGAGATATTTTTGATTGATATATATTTATCGAAAAAATTTGGAAAGTATTAAATTTTTTAAATCTTTTTCTTTCGATTTTTATATTAAAATTATTTTCCAAAATGTTTAATAAACGCCATATTTCATTTTATCTAGAATGAACAAGTTCGATAAAGATGAAAATGGATAATGTTTGATATATTAAATATAAAATTTAATAATCTCTAATTTTTAAAAGAATAAAATCTTTAAAATAAATCGTATAGAACAAAACCTCTTCAATTTTACGTTAGATAAACAGGAGAAATGTTGAGAAAATTTATACATCTAAAAAAATAACTGGCTCATGTATAACCTTTATTTTTCATTAGTATAAAGTTAGTTATTTTAACCTTAATCCAAAACAAGTTGCATTCTGAAATGCAATTCAATCTGTGATAAGATAAGTTTTAAGATAAAATTAAGTTTAAAACAGTCTCAAATTACTCAATAGAATCCTAACTGATAAAGTTCTAACGATATGCTAAACAAATTAAAATTCGAGAAACTGGCAAACAAAAGAAAAAAGAAATTAATCAATTTAGAATTAGACATAAGAAAATTACCAATCAACGCCATAGCTTCTATTCTACACCGTATATCTGGAGTTATGAATATCTTTTCTTTAGGGTGGATGATAAGAAGAATTTATTCGAATATAAAGTTTCAGGAAAAATTTTCGCCTATTATTTTTTTTAATTCTCAGTCATATTTTTATAGATTTTTAGTCTATATATTTTTTATCATGTTTATATATCATATTTTGTCAGGAATAAGATTCATTTTAATTGATCTAAATATTATCGGATATAAATTGATAGCAATTAAAATATCCGCTATACTAGTGTTCTTCATTACTTTTCTTTTGTTTTTTCTTTTTATATATCTGTGACTAATAAAAAAGAGAATCTTTCTGGAACAAAAAATTGGATTATTTTAAGGATTACTTCAATTATATCACTAATTTATTTGTTCTATATTTTAATTTTTTTTTCAGAAAGAGAAATAGATCATACATCTTTGCAAGAGTTTTTCTTAAAGAGACCTGTGAAAATCTTAACGATATTCGCAGTTTTTTCAACAGTGGTTCATTTCCTTATTGGGACACAAAATATTTTGACAGATTATATTAAAAACAAAAAATTAAAAATTTTGATTTATTCCACTTTATATGTTTTTTTAGCATTTCATCTATTTTATTTGAAAAAAATTATCTTTTAGTTCAGAAATCAAATGAAAATTCTTAAGAAAGTATTCGATGTAATTATAGTTGGAGCTGGAGGAGCTGGAATGCGAGCTGCTTTGGAAGTTTCCAAATCTGGACTATCTTGTGCTGTCATTACAAAGGTGTTTCCAATAAGATCGCATACAGTATCTGCCCAAGGAGGAATAGCTGCATCTTTAGGAAATATTCACAAAGATAATTGGACTTGGCATATGTACGATACAGTCAAAGGATCAGATTATTTAAGTGATCAAAGTGCAGTAGAACATCTGTGCAAAAACGGGCCCAAAGCGGTTCTTGAATTAGAAAATATGGGTGTTCCATTCTCTAGATTAGAGAACGGAAAAATATATCAGAGATCTTTTGGCGGACAAACAAGAAAATTTGGTCAAAAAAAAGCTTTTCGTATCGCTTCTGCTTCTGATAGAACTGGACATGCTATTTTACATACTCTTTTCCAACAAAATATAAAAAATAAAACTGTATTTTATTCAGAGTGGTATGCTGTAGATTTAGTGAAAAATCAAGATAATATCGTTGTTGGATGCGTTGCTATAAATATAAAAGATGGAGAGATCGTCTATTTTTGCTCTAAATCAACTATTTTAGCAACTGGAGGTGCTGGAAGAATTTATCGTTTAACAACGAACTCATATATCAATACAGGAGATGGGATAGGAATGGCTATTAGAGCTGGATTTCCTGTACAGGATATGGAAATGTGGCAATTTCATCCGACAGGAATATCGGAGGTTGGAATACTAATCACGGAAGGTTGTAGAGGAGAGGGAGGTTATTTGATCAATAACATAGAAGAAAGGTTTATGAGTCGATACGCTCCAAAGATGAAAGATCTTGCAAGCAGAGACATTATATCCAGATCTATTTTAGAAGAGATTCAAAAAAACAGAGGTTTTTTAAATTCTTCAGGAAATGGATTTCATGTTAAATTAAGGGTAAAACATCTAAATCTGATAGAATTAGAGAAGAAATTGCCAGGAATATTGGAATTATCTCAAATATTTGCAGGGGTTAATCCCAAAGAATCTGATATTCCAGTAGCTCCTACATGTCATTATATGATGGGAGGAATACCTTGTAATATTTTTGGTCAAGCTTTGACAATGAATAGCAAAGGAGAAGACCAAGTAGTTCCAGGATTATTTGTTATTGGAGAGGTTGCTTGCATGTCCGTGCATGGTGCAAACAGGTTGGGAGGAAACTCTCTTTTGGATCTGATAGTTTTCGGAAAAACTGTTGGAAAGTTCGTAAAAAAATTTATTTCAAATTATAGCAAAACTCGTGATGCAAATCTTTCTGATATGGAAGTCATCTTTGATCGATTAAGCAAATGGAATCAAACTGGATCTTCTTCTTTTGAAGATCCAACTAGATTAAAGGAACGTATTCAAAAATGTATGGAAAATCATTTTTATGTTTTTCGAGAGAAAAGAGTTATGTTAGATGGATTGAAAAAGTTAGAGGAGATCAAAGAAAGATTAAAAAGATCTCGAATAAGAGATCACGTGAATTTTTTTAATCTAAATAAAGTAGAATGTTTGGAAATAGATAATTTAATAGAGACAGCAATTGCTACCGCTTGTTCTGCTATATTTCGAAAAGAAAGTAGAGGTGCGCATTATCGAGTTGACTATCCCAACAGAGATGATCAAAAATGGTTATTTCATACCTTATATTTTTCAAAAGAAAACATAAAAAAAAGAAAAATTAATTTTCAAACTAAGTTTTGTGATCCTTTTTTTCCAAAAGAAAGAAATTATTGAATTTATGATACATATAAAAAAAAATCAAAAAGATAATTTAGAACTTTCTATATATCGATATAATTCAAGCATCAGTTCTTATCCGTATATGAAAAGTTATTTTTTTCAGATGGAAAAAGTTAAGGGAAAAATGTTGTTAGATCTATTAATTCAAGTTAAAAAAAAGGATCCATCTTTTAGCTTTAGAATGTCTTGTGGACAAGGAGTGTGCGGTTCGGACGGAATGAATATTAATGGACGCAATGGGTTGTCCTGTATTACTTCAGTAGATTGGTTAATTAAAAGAAATAAAAAAATTGTTATTAAGCCTCTGACAGGATTTCCAATTTTGAAAGATTTAATAGTTGATCTATCTTCCTTTTTTAATCAATATCAAAAAGTTCTTCCATATATAATTAAAGATCAAAAAGATATTTTTGATAAAAGAAAAAATATTCAAAAAGTTGACAGTAGAAATCAGCTAGAAGGTTTATACGAATGTATTTTATGTGCTTGCTGCTCTTCTTCTTGTCCTTCTTTTTGGTGGAACGAAAAAAAATTTCTTGGTCCTGCTGCAATTTTGGTTCTATACAGATTTTTATTGGATGATAGAGATCATGGGAACGATCTTAGATTGAGAAGGTTACATGATCACTTCAGTGTGTTTAAGTGTCACAACATTATGAACTGTGTTTCTTTTTGCCCAAAAAAATTAAATCCGAACAAAGCTATTAGATCTGTAAAAATTATGTTGTTAAAACATATTTTTAAGAAAATCAATAAAAAACTCTAACGTTGTCATCTTATCTTCTGTAAAATGAATAAGAAAATCAAAAGTAAAGAATTGTGTTTTTCTTTTCCAATAGAAAATATTTCGTACATCGAAAAGTATAGAAATAAAGAGAAGCAAAATTATTTTTGTAATGAAACATCAAAGAAATCTTTTTCTGAAATAAAAAAAACTGATCCTTCATTAATCAGTTTTTCTCATTTAAACCTTAAAAATAAATTTCGTTTAAAAAAAAATAATTCAGAAAACTCATATCAAATCCTTTTAGAAAAAGAAAAAAGAATAGTTTCCCAAATAAAAAGATATTTTCGAGAAAAAGGACATCTAGAATCTTGTTTGAATCCGATTGAATTGAGAAAAAATACGTTAAGAAAGAGTATCCAGAGTTTTTTTCTAAAAAAAATACAGAATTTATATAAAATTCAGGAAAAAAGAGATAGCAATAATTTGATCGTAAATAGATTGAACAAATTGAAAGATCTTATATTTCGAATGAATCAAATCTATTGTCAATCGATAGGTTTCGAGTATATGCATATAGAAGATGAGGATCAAAGAAATTGGATTCAGAATAAGATAGAAAAAACATGTATATTTTCAAAAGATATATTTGAAACTTCAGAAAAAATTCAATTTCTTTCTGATTTAGTTTCCGCAGAAGAACTAGAAAAATACCTAGCAAAAGTATTTCCGGGAGAGAAGCGATTCTCTCTGGAAGGAATTGACGTCTTAATACCTATGCTAAGAGATATTATTATTTCTTCAGAAAAACAAAAAATAACTAAAATTGTTCTTGGAATGGCTCATCGTGGAAGAATTAATGTTCTAGTAAATATATTTGGAAAACCTTTGAAAAAGATATTTCAAAAAGTAGATGAAATGTCGAGAGAAGAATTTTTTGGAGATGTAGAATATCATTATGGTGGTTTTTCAATATTCAAAATAAGAAATAAAACAATAGAGTTAAATTTATCTTTCAATCCTTCTCATTTAGAAATTGTTAATCCAGTTGTCATGGGAATGACGAGAGGATACATAGATAAGTTAAAGAAAAATCCAGAAGAAATTTTATCCATTACTATACATGGTGATGCTTCTGTAATTGGACAAGGTGTAGTTCAGGAAACTATTAATTTATACAAGATAGAAGGATATAGTGTCGGAGGAACAATTCGAATCGTATTAAATAATCAAATTGGTTTCACTACATCTAAAAAAGATTTTTTGAGATCTTCTAGATATTGCACAGATATTTTTAAATTCACTCAATTTCCTATATTTCATGTTAATGCAGACGATATAGAATCAGTTATCTTTGTTTCAAGATTAGCTTTGGATTTTCGGAAAAAATTTAAAAAAGATGTTATTATCGATCTTGTCGGGTATAGAAGAAGGGGTCATAGTGAAATAGATGATCCAAAAGCAACGCAGCCAATAATGTATCGATCCATTGATCAACATAATACATCTAAATCGATTTATTTTGAAAAGTTGAACAGAACAGATAAGATAGTCAATAGGAAAATTTTTCAAAATATGATAGATTCTTACAGAAAAAAACTGAATGCGAGAAGTTCTTTGTCATGTGAAGCTACTTTTATTGACGACTTTGATTGTATGATTCAAAATTCAGAAATATATCCTAGAAAAGATTTGATACAATCTGAAAATCTTCAAAAAATATTACAGAAAATCAATTCTGTTCCAAAAAATTTTAAGCTACATCCTTTAGTAAAAAAAATACTTCAAAATCGATTAAAAATTTCGTTAAAAGAATCTCCTTGTGACTGGGCTACAGCTGAAATTTTAGCATATGCTACACTAATGATACATGGATTTGATATTCGGATATCTGGAGAAGACGTGAGCAGAGGGACTTTTTTTCAAAGACATCTTAAAGTATATGATCAAGTAAGCGGTAAGGAACTTTTTTTGATGAAAAATATAAAAGATTCTTTGGGAACTTTAAAGATCTGGGACTCTGTATTATCAGAAGAATCTACATTAGCATTTGAGTATGGTTATTCTTTAATAAATAATAGATCTTTGACAATATGGGAAGCTCAATTTGGAGATTTTTCAAACGTTGCACAAGTTGTAGTGGATCAGTTTATTAGTTCTGGAAAAAAGAAATGGGGGACTCAGAGTAACTTGGTATTGTTTCTACCACATGGATGTGAAGGACAAGGACCAGACCATTCTTCTGCAAGAATAGAAAGGTATCTTCAGCTATGTGCAGAAAAAAACATGAAAATATTGATACCTTCTAATCCATCTCAAATATATCATGCTCTTACAGATCATTGTCTTATGAATCGATCAAATAGAGATGGAACTCAAAGAAATCCCCTCATTATTTTTTCTCCAAAATCTTTATTACATCATTCGAAATGTCGGGTTCATCTTAAAGAGTTATTTGATAGTAAATTTCATAGTATTATTGAAGAAAAATTTGAAAATGAAATACAAGTTGATATTAAAAAAATAATTTTCTGTTGTGGAAAGATATATTACGAATTATCAAAAGAAAGGAGAATTATTGGATATGGAGCTTATAGAACTTTAATTATCCGAATTGAACAACTCTATCCATTTCCTCAAGAAGAATTAAAAGATAAAATCCAGAAATATAATCGTGTAACTAATTTCATTTGGTGTCAGGAAGAACCGAAGAATCAAGGAGCTTGGAGTCATGTAAAAGGTTATATTAGAAAAATCATTCCGAACTACGCACATCTTTCTTATTTTGGAAGGTCGAAATCAGCAACTTCATCTGAGGGAAATTATATGAAATATAAAATAAAACAGAAACAGATTATTCAATCAGCTCTATCATCTTCTTATTAATATTTAACATGAAAAAGAATTGTTCAAAAAATCCAGTATTAGCACCAAATCTTTCTGAATCCGTATCTGAGGCCAATGTATTGAAATGGAGAAAAAAAGTAGGTGATTTTGTTAAAGAAGGTGAGTTATTGGTAGAAATTGAAACTGATAAGATTGTTTTAGAGATTTCTTCTCCAGTTTCTGGAACTTTAGAATCAGTATTAAAAGGTGTTGGATCTTTAGTAAAGTCAAGAGAAGTCCTAGGATATGTTAATAATTGTGGTGATCGAAAGTATATTGAAAAACTTTCTTCAGATTATTTTCAGAAGAAATCAAATCGAAATGAATCTTTCTCTTCTCCTTCTTTACGCAGAAAAATCTTGAAGGATCAAAATAAACTTTTAACACAAAAAAAGAATTTAAAAGAGTTAGATAATTTTTTTAAAGAAGAAATGAATTCTGTTGATAAAAAAAAGTATCCTTTTGGGAACATGGATTTATCTCTCAAAAAATCAATGGAAAAGAAAAACAAATCTTATAAGATAATACCGATGACAAACATCAGGAAATGTATTTCTGATCGATTATTACGTTCAAAAAATAATTCCGTTACACTAACGACGTTTAATGAGATAAATATGCAATCGATTATGAATATAAGAAGATCTTACGAAAGAAGTTTCGAAAAAATGTATGGATTTAAGATGGGAATAACTTCTTTTTTCGTAAAGGCTTGTGCAAATTCTTTGAAGAAATATCCGGAAATAAACGCATCGATTGATAGGGAAAATATTTTATATCATAATCACATTGACATTAATGTAGCTGTATCTACTAAAAGAGGATTGATTACCCCGATTCTAAGAAAAGTAGAAGAACTTCATTTGGTAGATATAGAGAAAAAAATAAAAGAAATTATTGAAAAAAGTTCGAAAAATTATCTGGATCTTCAAGATTTAAAAAGTGGAAGTTTCACAATTACTAATGGAGGAATATTTGGATCATTGATGTCAACTCCAATTATTAATCCTCCTCAGAGCGCAATACTTGGAATGCATGTAGTTCAAGACCGGGTAATATCTGAAAATAAAGAAATAAAAATTTCCCCAATGATGTATGTAACTTTATCTTACGATCACAGAATAATCGACGGAAAGGAAGCAATCGGTTTTTTATTGGATGTAAAGGAATCTTTAGAAAATCCGATACTACTTCTATTGAGTTAATAATTCATATTTTTTAAAAGAAAACATAATGAGTAAAAATGTATCTATACGAATATCAAGTTAAAAGAATGCTCTTTCTTTCTGGTTTTTTAGTTCCAAAAGGTTTCTTTTGTCAAACAATCGAAGAAGTTAGAAACGCAATTTTCCAACTGAATCAAAAAATTTTTGTTCTAAAATGTCAAATACAATCTGGAGGAAGAAAAAAGTCAGGAGCAATTGAGATAGTTTCTAACATAAAAGAAGCCGAATTATTTTTTTTTAAGTGGATGAATAAGAAACTAATTACAAATCAAACCAACTCAGGTGGTCAATTAGTAATCGGAATATTAGTAGAAGAGCATGTTTCAATTAAAAAAGAAACTTATGCAAGTATATCATTGGATAAGAATGATAAACAAATTATGTTGATCTTCTCTTCTTCTGGTGGAACAGAAGTGGAGAAATATCATAGAAATTGTAAAAAGTTATTTCGAAAGATTGAGATAGATCCTATCAAAAAATTGACGTTGAATATACTAGAAAAACATGTAGATAATTTAGGCTATCAAAAAAAAGAAGGGAAATTTTTTTCAAAATTTCTTATAAAATTATTAAATATGTTTTTCTATTTAGATCTTCTATTTGTAGAGATCAATCCGATAGCTATTGATAAAAAGGGGAGGTTTTTCTGTTTAGATGGAAAATCAAACATGGATTGTAATGCTTTCTTTCGAAAAAAAGAACTAAAAAAGAATATATTAAAATTTAATTCTAAAATAGATAATGAAAAATTTAAATTATATGAACCTTCAAATTATGTTTTATTGAAAGGAAATATAGGATGCATCGCTAATGGAGCAGGATTGGCTATGGCGACGATGGATCTAATAAAAATTTATGGAGGAAATCCAGCTAATTTTTTAGATATAGGAGGAAACACAGACTTATCTGGAATGAAGTCTTATATTCATAAGGTACTAGTTCAAAAAAATGTCAATGTAATCTTAATTAATATATTTGGAGGAATCGTGAGATGTGAGATCGTCGCAGAAGCTTTAATACAATCTTTAAAGGACATCCAAAACGAATGTTTTCCAAAAATATTGATTAGATTATCTGGAAACGGATATCAATCTGGAATAAATTATATAGAAAAAAGCGGTTTTAATAATATCTTCGTTATGGATAATTTAGAAAAGATGGTTAAAAGATCGGTTCATTTAGCAAAAAATGTCTATTTTAATAAATAAAAACACTAGAGTAGTTTGTCAAGGTTTAACTGGGAAAAAAGGTAGTTTTCACTCTGATATTGATATGAAATATGGTACAAAAATAGTTTCTGGAGTAGTTCCAGGAAAAGGAAATACCTACCATTTGGGTATTCCTATTTTTGACACAGTTAAAGAAGCTGTTTTCTATACAAAAGCGAATACTTCAGTAATTTATGTTCCTGCAATTTTCTGTAAAGAAGCTATATTGGAAGCAGTTGACTCAGGAATTGAATTGATTATAGTTATTACGGAAGGAATACCGATTTTGGATATGATGGTAGTAAAAAAAAAATTGCAAGAAAATCAAGATATAATTATGATAGGTCCTAATTCTCCTGGTATAATATCCCCAGGACAATGTAAGATAGGGATTCAGCCGTACTCTATTCATAAGATTGGTGCAGTCGGAATAATATCTAGATCTGGAACATTAATGTACGAAGCGGTCGATCAGATCAGTAGATTGGGGATAGGTCAATCTACCTGTGTAGGAATAGGAGGAGATATGATATCCGGATGTGATTTTATTGAAATTTTACCTCTTTTTGAAGATGATATAGATACTAAGGTTATTCTGATGATCGGAGAAATTGGAGGAAATAGAGAGGAAAAAGCTGCTTCTTACATACAATCAAAAGTTACAAAACCAGTTCTCGCTTATATAGCCGGTTTGCATGTTCCTAGAGATCAACAAATGGGTCATGCTGGAGCTATTTTGGAAAATGTAGATCTCGATATTGAAGAAAAAATGAAATTTTTAGAAAAGAATGGAATCGAAGTAATCCAAAGTATTTCCAAGATTGGAGAGAACATTAGAAAATATTTTTAGTGGGTCGTTAGCTCAGTTGGTAGAGCAGTTGACTTTTAATCAATTGGTCACAGGTTCGATTCCTGTACGACCCAATTTAAAAAAATCAGAGATAATATCTATTGATCACATCTATATTTCTATCAAATTCATATACAATAGGTTTTGCGGTAGGAATATTTAGCTTTGAAATAGATTCTTCACTTATGTTTTCTAAATGTTTTGCCAAAGCTCTAAGAGAATTTCCATGAGCGACAATTAAAACTTTATTTTTTCTTTTTATTTTAGGTTTAATTTCTTCTTTCCATAGTGGAACTACTCTTTTAAGAGTATCTTCTAAGCTCTCTGAATCCGGAAAATTTTTTTTAATTATTGTATTGTAGCGAATATCTTTCATAAAAACAGAGTTCTCTTTAAGAGAAGGTGGTTTGATTTTGAAACTTCTTCTCCAAAGTTCGACTTGATCTTTTCCGTACTCTTTACTAACTTCTTCTTTATTTAAACCTTGTAACGCACCATAATGTCTTTCATTAAGATTCCAGGTTTTATAAACCGGAATCCAACTTTTATCAATTTCTTTTAAAACTTCCCATAAAGTATGGATTGCTCGTTTTAAAAAGGAAGTATAAGCAACATCAAATGTTATCCTATTTTTTTTTAAGATCTTTCCTGCTTTTTTTGCTTCTATGTAACCCTCTTTTGACAAAGGAACATCTGTCCATCCAGTAAATTTATTTAACTGATTCCATATACTTGTTCCATGTCGTATAATAACCAATCGAACAAACATTAAATCTTTCCTCTTCTTTTTATCATGAAGATATCTGTTTAATTTTCAATTTAGATAATTTTTTCTTGAAAAGCAACAAACAACCTAATGTCAAAAATATTAAAAAATTTCTAATTCGATAAATCTGTAAGAAGTTATGAAGAAATATTTTAAAAACATTAAGTCTAAGCTTTTATATTTTAATTACCCTAAAATATTCATAATTCTAATGAGAATTGAAAAACAGTTCGATCTTGTATATTAATTAATTTCAAAAAAAGAATTTTTTACAAATTTCCGACTAAATTTATTTTCGTTTTTAGAGTCGAACGCCCTTTTTCCCATCGTGCAGGACAAACTTCTCCCGAATTTTTTCTAATATACTGAAGAGCTTGAACTTTCCTTAACAATTCTTGAGAGTTTCTACCAACTCCATCAGATATCACCTCTATGGATCGAATAATATTATCTGGATCGATAATAAAAGTCGCTCTTAATGAAAATCCAGATTCTTTGAGATTTCCATTATCATCTTCAGAATATCGCATAACTTCAAAATTTTTGGTTAGTTCCCAGCTTGAATCACTAATCATATAATACTGGACTGATTTTATAGTATTTGAAATGTCATGCCATACTTTGTGAGAAAAATGAGTATCTGTAGAAACTGAGTATATTTCTGTCTTTATTTTCTTAAAGTCTTCATAATGATCGGACAAATCTTTTAACTCAGTTGGACAGACAAAAGTAAAATTAGCAGGATAGAAAAAAAATACATTCCACTTTCCTTGAATTTCTTTTTCAGAAATAGAAACAAAATTTTTGTCTTTAAAAGCTAAACTTTTGAAAGGTTTGACTTTCGTGTTGATTAAGCTCATTAATATTTCCTTTTTTAATTAAATCATCTGTTTAAAAGAGCATATTTTACATTAATAAAAGAAATAGTAAAGTAATTTCACGTTGTTTCAAGAATATAAGATAAAAAGAGAAATCAGTTTCGATAAAAATATAAACAATGCTTTGCTATTTTAAAAATAAACTGATAGTTTTTTTCAATAAAAGCAAGGGCGAAGAGATTCGAACTCTTACCTTTCGGTTTTGGAGACCGATATTCTGCCAGTTGAATTACGCCCTTCCTTTTTTTCAAAAATATTTTTTAAAAGTTACAAGTTATCTATTTTTTAAAAGAATGCTGATCTAATATTCAGTTATAAGACTGGATTTAGAAAATATAACTTTTGAAAAACTTTAATTATTTTTTTACAAAAATTGATAAATTGAAAGATTTTATCATTTTTTATTGCATATGAAAATGTTAAGCAGAACCACTATTTATGAAGTTGTCACTTATCTTTTTATGAATCATAAAAAAAGTGCTTTACACATTTTTATGGAATCAACTAAATCTTCGTTTAGTTTGAGTTATTTTTTGATCTAAAATATAATTCAAAGAAAAGTAAATAAACTAATAGATTTGTAAACAGTTGTTTATATTTTTTTTAATAAATCTCATTACACATGTTGTTAAAAACGAGGAATTGATTTAATATAGAGCTTCCTTCTTTTATCAGTAATGACTTTTAAATAAATTTTTAATTTCCAATCTTGTATTGATGATGATTGACGGAATCGATTGTATCAAAACTTTTTCGGTAAAGGAGATGAAAGAAAACTTATTAAGCTTATCTGACTCTAACTTTGAAGAATATATAACCAACTCTCGAAAAGTAATATTAGTTGATTTTTGGGCGCCTTGGTGCACACCTTGTAAAAATATGCATGATGTTATAAAAAACATAAAAAATGAATACTTAGAGAAGATTTCAATTACAACATTAAATGTTGAAGAGAACTTCAAAACTTCTTCTAAATATGATATTCGCAGTATACCAACTTTAATTATTTTTAAGAAAGGTAAAGAAGTAGAAAGAATAGTTGGATCGATTTCTATGAATCAATTAGAACAATTTATTGAAAGAAATACTTAATTTTTTTCAAACTAAGTACGTAAGACTTTTTATTTTTCAGAATTTTCATTTCATACTGAATAATCCATATGACGGATAGTTTGTCAAATTAATCCACTTTTAAAAGAATTAAATAAATCTTCGTAATTTCAAAATTGTGCTATCTGTGAGAAAGAATCGCAATTCTTTATGAAAACTTTATTGAATATAACTAAGTCATTATTTTTTTTGAAAAATTGATTAATTACCCTATATAATCTTCAAAAAAATAGAGTAGATATATGAACCTTACTGCATTAAAAAATAAATTAGTATCTGAGTTAATCGTTCTTGGAGAAAAAATAGGATTAGAAAATTTAGCTAGAATGAGAAAGCAAGATATTATATTCTCAATACTAAAACAACATGCAAAAAGTGGAGAAGACATCTTTGGGAATGGTGTACTAGAAATTTTACAAGATGGTTTTGGTTTTCTTCGATCTTCTGATAGTTCTTATCTCGCTGGACCGGATGATATTTATGTTTCTCCAAGTCAAATTCGAAGATTTAACTTAAGAACAGGAGATACTATTTCTGGAAAAATTAGGCCTCCAAAAGAAGGAGAACGATATTTTGCTTTATTGAAAGTCAATGAAGTAAATTTTGATAAACCGGAAAATTCTAGAAATAAAATACTATTTGAAAATCTCACTCCTCTTCATGCTAACATTAGATTCAGAATGGAACGTGGGAACGGTTCTACTGAAGATTTAACTGCTAGAGTTTTGGATTTAGCTGCGCCAATTGGAAAAGGTCAAAGAGGATTGATTGTAGCTCCACCAAAAGCAGGAAAAACGATACTCTTGCAAAATATTGCTGCAAATATTAAAAGTAACTACTCAAATTGTGTTTTAATTGTATTGTTAATTGATGAGCGTCCAGAAGAAGTAACGGAAATGCAACGTTTAGTAAATGGAGAAGTAATAGCTTCAACCTTTGATGAACCCGCTTCTAGACATGTTCAAGTATCTGAAATGGTAATCGAAAAAGCAAAGAGATTAGTCGAGCATAAAAAAGATGTTGTAATTCTTTTGGATTCAATTACTAGATTAGCTAGAGCGTATAACACTGTTATTCCTTCTTCTGGGAAAGTTTTAACTGGAGGAATTGATGCTAATGCATTACATCGACCAAAGAGATTTTTTGGGGCTGCTCGTAATGTCAAGGAAGGAGGTAGTTTGACAATTATTGCCACAGCTCTAATAGAAACAGGATCCAAGATGGATGATGTGATTTATGAGGAATTCAAGGGAACTGGAAATATGGAACTTCACTTATCTAGAAGAATATCAGAAAAGAGAATTTTTCCTGCAATAGACTACAATCGTTCTGGAACTAGAAAAGAAGAACTATTAACTACCAAAAATGAACTACAAAAAATGTGGATCTTGAGAAGAATTATTCATCCCATGGATGAAGTTGATGCAATGGAGTTTTTAATTAATAAATTATCTATGATGAAGACTAACAGAGAATTTTTTGAATTCATGAAACGTTCTTAAAAGAACAGAAGAAAATTTTTTCTTAGAAATTAAGAAATCTGTGAGAAATGAGATGAGATTAAGTTTTTTCTAGAAAAATTGTTTTTATAGGATCAGAAATAGGTTTTAAAAAACAAATTTATATTAATCAGAAAGTGTTTTAATAAAAATTTTTTGTTAAGTAAAATTTATTTTATTCTTGTATGTTTTTGCTGAATAATAAAATAAGAAAAACACAAATTAGTTTCTAATTAATATATTTTACACACTCGGTTTTGACATTTAACATAGTTTAAGGATTACTTTGATCTTTTCATGCGTCCGTAGCTCATGGGAGAGAGCGCTGTTCTCCGAAGATAGAGGTTGCAGGTTCGAATCCTGTCGGACGCAAGAAAAATTTTTTTGGTGACTATAGCTCAGTTGGTAGAGCCCTGGATTGTGGTTCCGGAAGTCGTGGGTTCGAATCCCACTAGTCACCCTAGAAATTCTGTAGATTCGGCGAGTGGCGCAGCTTGGTAGCGCAACTGGTTTGGGACCAGTGGGTCGGAGGTTCAAATCCTCTCTCGCCGATTCATGTATAACAAAGATTTTTTATTTAAAACTTCATTGATCTTACTTGTTATTCATGCAAAATAATCGATAATTGAAAAAATCGTTCAATCTTAAAGTATTTTAAAATATTTTCTCTTCTAACGTTCGATAAATTGATATCATTAAAAAAAAGATTTTCTTAAAATTTTTTAATCGGATTTTTAAGTCGTTTTTCTATAAGAAAACATATTAATTTATTTAAAATTATTTAAGAATTTAGTATTTGACTCAATATAAATGAAAAAAAAAATACTTTTTTCAAAGATGCATGGTTTAGGAAACGACTTTGTTATTGTAAATACAATTCATCAAAAGTTTTTCCCTAGACCGAAAATCATTAGGATGTTTGCAAGACGTACTTTGGGTATAGGATTTGATCAATTATTGATCTTGAGAGAGTCTCACTCTTCAAGATTTGATTTTTATTGTCAGATATTTAATTCGGATGGAACCGAATCTTTTCAATGTGGAAATGGTTTTAGATGTTTAGCAAAATACATCTATGTCAACATCAATAAGAAACCATTTCATATCATCCGAACTAAGAAACATACAGTAATCACTTCTATTAAAGATAGAGGAAAAGAAATTACAGTCAATATGGGAACTCCCAGATTCATTTCAAAAAAAGTTTTGACTGTCTTTCAAAAAGAATGGTTAAGACAACTTTTAACTTTTGAAAAGGAATACAACCATTTTGAAATGGTGAATATAGGAAATTCTCATCTGGTTTTTATCATACAAGATTCGAAAGAAATTGTTAGAATCTTCAGATTGATTCATTCTTCATTAAGAATAAATGAGTTATTTCCGAAAGGAATTAATATAAATTTAATGCAGATTATTAATAGAAAGAAGATTTTTTTGAAGGTATATGAGAGAGGTTCTGGAGAAACAAAATCTTGTGGAAGTGGAGCTTGTGCTTCTGTAGCATTTGGAATTAAATACGGATTTTTAAATAATCTGGTTTTTGTATATTCAGAAGAAGGATATTTAAAAGTTTATTGGAAAGGAAGAGATTATCCAATTTTTATGACTGGACCTGCTACATATGTTTATGATGGATCGATTTCTATCTAATTTGATTATTAATAGTTTTTTTTGAAGAAGAATTTTTAAAAATTAGAGAAATGAAAAATATTATTAAAATTTTTTAATGTCTTCTATTCATATCAAATAAGAATATTTTAAAATCAACATGATAGAGAAACTAAATTCTAAACAGAAAGAAGCAGTTACAGCTCCTTCCGAGGAGAACATATTAGTTTTAGCAGGTGCAGGTAGCGGGAAAACAAGAGTTTTAGTTCACAGAATAATATGGCTTTTAAAAAAAATTCGTGTTTCTTCAACTTCTATTCTTACGTTGACTTTTTCAAATAAAGCTGTACTGGAAATCAGAAGAAGAGTGAATGATATCATCAACCTATGTCAGGAAAATTTAATCATTGATACGTTTCATGGTTTAGCATACCGTTTTTTACGAGTTCATTATTCTGAAGTAAATTTGCCTTATAATTTTCAAATTTTAGATAGTGAGGATCAAAAATATTTCATTCGAAAAGCAATAAGAGATTCTCAACTAGAACATAAAAGAGGACTTTTACAAAAATCAACGGAGTATATTAATAAAAATAAAGAAAAAGGAATACGTCCGAAGGATATCTTAAAAAAGAATCGTATCGATTCTTCGAATATGGATTATTTTAAAATATATTTAACTTATCAAAAAATATGTGATCATTCTGGATTAGTAGATTTTCCAGAATTAGTTTTGAGAGCATATGAATTGTTTCTGAATAATTCAAGTCTTTTAAGATTGTATCAAAGACGTTTTACTCATTTTCTTATAGATGAATTTCAAGATACCAGTAAATTACAATATAAATGGATCAGAATGATTTTTCAAAAAAGTGTTGGAATTACTATTGTTGGAGATGATGATCAATCTATATATGGATGGAGAGGAGCGAACCCAAAAAATATGAAATATTTTTTAAGGGATTTTCCGAATTCTACCGTTATTCGTCTTGAACAAAACTATAGATCTACAAAAAATATTTTAAAATCGGCCAATGCTTTGATTTCTTATAATAAAAATAGACTTGGAAAGACGTTGTGGACGAAGATCGAATTTGGTGATCCAATTTATATCTATTATGGAAATGATGAGTTGGATGAATCCGAATATATCGTAAAAAATATAATAGAATGGAATAAATTAGGTGGAAAATTTAGTCAATGTGCTATTCTTTACAGAAAAAAAAGACAGTCTCATTTTTTAGAAGAAGCTTTGATTAAATACTCAATTCCTTACCATATACATGGAGATATAAGTTTTTTTAGGAGACAAGAAATAAAAGAAACCATGAGCTATTTGCGTTTGATATTTAATAGAAAAGATGATGAATCATTCGAAAGGATTATCAATACGCCAACAAGAGGAATTGGAAAAAAAACAATAAGCATAATCCGAAATGCTTCTAAAGAATATAGTTCGGATATGTGGACAACCTGTAAAAAATTGTTAAATATAAATTTACTAAAAAAAAATTCAAAAACATCCATCAAAAGATTTTTAGATTTAATCAACTTGATGGATAAGGAAAGTGAATCAATGTCAATCGATCAAAAGGTCGATTACATATTTCGACGATCTGGTTTATCAAAAATGTATGAGAATAAAAAGAACGAAATCTCTAGAATGAAAATTCAGAACATTTCTATTTTAGTTCACTTTATAAAAAAATTTTGCGAAGATAGAGACGAGAGAACTCCTTCAGAGCTATTTCACTCTTTTCTTTCCTATTCCATACTATCATCGAGTAATGGTATAAAAAAATATGAAGATAAAAATCAAGATGCTGTAAATTTAATGACATTACACGCTTCAAAAGGATTAGAGTTCCCATTTGTTCTCATTTCTGGTATGGAGGAAGGCACTTTTCCTGTAAGAACAGACATAGAACAAGAAATAGCAGAGGAAAGAAGATTGGCTTATGTCGGGTTGACTAGAGCAATGAAAAAACTGATACTTACGTGTGTTTCAAGTCGTTTTGATCGAGGAAGAAAAAGTCATAATAATATCCCTTCTCGTTTTATTTTTGAAATCCCACAAAAATATGTTCAGTACGTTTACTTTAAAAATTTGAATTGATTTCATAAATCTCTGAAAAGAAGTTTAGCTCTTTATAAAGATAAAAAATTGAGACTTGGTTGAATTCCAATTCTTCGAATCTCTAAAAACATATTCTGATTTGAATGAATTTAAAAAATATGAGAATTGTCGAATAAAAGAATACTGAGTTTTTCGTGAAATTTCTTATAAAAGAAATTTCATTTTTGTTAAAATGAAGATTTTAATAATATTGAGTTGATCTTCTTTCAAAAATTAAAATGATCAGTTAACAAACCAAAAATCAATTTGCTAGAACTTAAAATGATTTACAACTACAAAAAGAAGAAGAACAGGTATTCTATTGTTGCATTGGATCTAGACGGTACTTTGTTATCCCCAAAATATACCTTACTTCCTCATACAATAGAAACATTACAAATCTTATCACATTTGAATGTTCATATAGTTTTTGCTACTGGAAGGCACTATATCGATGTTCAAAGAATTCGAAAAAAATTAGATATCAATGGTTATATGATCACTTCTAATGGATCTAGAATACATGATCCATCCGGAAAGAATATCTTCAAAAAAGATCTGGAACGAAAAATTGTATATGATTTGTGTAAGATGGAGTTTGATAATCCGAATATTTTAACTCACTTTTATTCCAGTTGTCATTGGTTCGTCAATCGAGACAGTCCGGAACAAAAAAACTTTTTTCAGGAATCTTCCTTTAACTATCAAATTTTTAATTTGGAAAATTTTCCAAAAAATAACGTAAGTAAAGTTTATTTTACTTGTAATGATCAGAATTTACTTGCTTTTCTACAAGATAAAATAAAAAAGAGATGGGGTAAAAGATTAAATGTAAATTTCTCTTTTCACAGTTGTTTAGAAGTAACTGACGGGGGGGTTTCTAAAGGAAGTGCTTTAAAAAAAGTTGCTAATTTATTAGGATATAGTTTACAAGATTGTATTGCTTTTGGAGATGGAATGAACGACTATGACATGTTAAAAACTGTAGGAAAGGGTTGTTTAATGGAAAATTCTCATGAATCATTGATCAAGAGCTTACCTGATTTCGAAATAATTGGATCTAATAAAGATGAATCTGTCTCTCATTATCTAAGAAAGAATTTCATAGAGTGAGACAATCGTCTCAGACAACTATTTTTTAACATATGCTAATAGATCACCCATCTTTAATTTCAATCCTTCCTTTAAATATTGATTTAGTACGAACTTATTTTTTTCGAAAATACAAATTACTGTAGACCCTCCTAACTTAAAATATCCTATCTCTTCTCCTTTTTTAAGAAAAATTGATTGGTTTTCAAAAGTCCATACCGAATTATTTTCTGATTTTTGAAGTTCTCCGTTCCATCTTGTTTCAATTCCGCCTACTAAAATTGAACCAACTAATATTAACAAAACTTTTCCAAAGTCAGTCTCGAAAAAGAAAATCATTCTTTCATTTTTTATAAAAACATCAAAAATTTCCGAAGATCTTTTCGGATTTACTGAGAATAATTCTCCCGGAACATATATTAGCTTTTTTAATAAACATTTCGAAATAGTATGAACTCGATGATATTCACCTGGAGATAAATAAATTGTTATGAAAGAACCATATGAGCACGATTCTTTCAAATATTTATCTTGTAATATAAGCAATTTAAGATCATACAACTTTTTTTTTACACAAATCATCTGACAATGATTACTTCTTTGAAGTATTGTTCCAAGAGCGCTGATAGTTCCGTCTGAGGGGGAAGATAAATGGAGATCATTTTTACCTATCTTTCTCGCATCATCGTTTAATTTTCTTGCAAAAAAATCATTGAAAGTTTTATAGTGAGATAAATTTTTATACTTCAGATCTCTAAGATCAATTTTATATAATTTAATGAAAAACAATATCATTAAACGGGTAATGTAAGGAATCCTTCGATTTGAAAAAAAATTGATAATCTTTATAAACACTCTTTTTAAAAGAAAAAAATAAATTTTTACCATTTTCTTCAACAATATAACAAATGAAAAATTAATCTTTTGATGGAAACAATTTTTTTAGATTCTAATAATGATATATTTCTCAAAAGAAATAATAAAATAAGCTATAGAAAAATTTTTTGAAACACCTCACGATTTGATGGTGTTAAAATAATACGAAAATAAAAATAGGATAAAATTTTTCTCTTCAAATATCAATTTCCACCTTAATAAAAATTCTATTTTTTGGAGATATAAATTGTATCAAAAAAGATTCTTTTCTTCAGAAACTTTTATATTCTTATATTCATTTTCTGTTTTATTCGATATAATCAAACATTCAGTTTATTTTTAACACTTCTTTAAAAACCAATCAAAAGCTTGGAAAAATACGAAATGCTACGAGATAAAAAAAATTTAATTTGGATAGATTTAGAAATGACCGGATTAAATCCAAAAAGAGATAAAATTATAGAGATTGCTACAATAATTACTGACTCTCAAATTAATATCTTATCTGAAGGTCCTTCTATTGTCATTTATCAAGAAGAGAAATATATTGAAGGAATGGACGAGTGGAACAAAAATACTCATACAAAAAATGGATTAATCCAAGAAGTAAAACGTAGCTTATTTAACGAAAAAAAAGCAGAGACCGAAACAATTCAATTTCTAGAAAGATGGATCCATCCAGGTGTTTCTCCTATGTGTGGAAGTAGCATCAATCAAGATCGAAGATTCTTATTTCAATATATGCCAAATTTGGAAAAATTTTTCCACTATCGACATATAGATGTCAGCACGATAAAAGAGTTGGCAAAACGTTGGAAACCAGATATATTGGAGAATTTCTTTAGAAAAAACTTTCATAGAGCATTACAAGACATAAAAAATTCCATCGAAGAATTAATTTTCTATCGAAAACATTTTATTAAAGATTTTCGTTTCTAATCACTCATTCTCCTAAAAAAAATTGAAATCAATTGAACAATCGTTTTTTTATTTTTATAAAACTGCGGGAGTAGCTCAGAGGTAGAGCATAACCTTGCCAAGGTTGAGGTCGCGAGTTCGAATCTCGTTTCCCGCTTTTTTTGAATTTTGTAATGAGTTTTGCATCTTTAAATTTTATTGATAGGATGTAAAATTTTTCAAAGATTCTTATACTCTATAATCTGTTATTTTCTTGGAAAGAAACATAAATGATAGTTTTTTAGGATTTTTTGTCATTATAATTGGAAAAATTTTATGATTTACGCTTCTTTTATAAAGAAGGTATTGAGAGAACAGAAAGTTTTTTTTAAATCTAGAGAAATGATGTTCACTCATTTTTTGAATGAAAGAGGAGTTATGTTATCTTTCATAAACCAGTTGGAAAAATTCAAGTTTCTTTTTCTTAAAAACCGATAAGTTAATGAAACTATCTAAATTGTTTGAAAGAATTGAAATTTTTCCGAAAAATAGAGAAAGAATTGATGTTTTATGAACTTACCTTTGTCGAAAAATATTAAGTAACAATGAAAGATTTAAAAAAAAAATTGTTTTCATAATGGGTCCAACTGCTTGTGGTAAGACCGAATTGGCAATTCACCTGAACCAAATTTTACCAATACAAATTATCAGTGTAGATTCTTGTCTAATATATAAGGGTTTAGATATAGGAACTTCTAAACCAACTCCTGATCAGTTACATAATTATTCTCATCGTCTGATTGATATAGTTGATCCTTCCAATTATTACTCTGTATCAAACTTTCTAAGAGATGCAACTTTAGAAATCAAAAACTCCATTCTTCTCAAGAAGACGCCTTTATTAATAGGAGGAACAATGTTATACTTTCATGCTCTTTTAAGAGGTTTGGACCCATCTCTTCCTAGATCCAACCTAGAAATTAGAAAGATCTTACGTAACTTCGTGAAAAGATTTGGACTTCAAAAAACACTTTCTATCTTTAGAAAGATTCATCCAAAATTGAAAATTTCATCTAATCTTAACGATTTTCAAAGGACATTGCGTGCTATAGAGGTTTTTTTGATTTCTAACAAGAATATTGAAGATTTCAATAATTATGAAAGACTTCTGTACCCAGTTCTAAAAATTGCAATTCTTCCAAAGAATAGAATTGATCTATATTGTCGTATACGAGATCGTTTTTTCAAAATGTTAAAATCTGGTCTAGAAGAAGAAGTAAATCTTTTATACCATAGAGGAGATCTAAATGATAGTTTTCCATCTATTCGTTCCATAGGATACCGTCAGATGTGGTCTTATCTTTCTGGAAAAATAAGTTACGAAAGTATGATATTTGAAAGTATAAAAGCTACGAAAAGATTCGCGAAAAAACAAATGACTTGGATAAAGAACTGGAAAGATCTCCATTTATTTGATTTTAATGAACAAAATAAGATTTTAGAAAAGGTGGCTTGTTTTATAGACTCTTAACTATATTTTTCTGTTTTAAGTTTTACGGAGAATTTAAAGAAATTAATCTTACCATAACTAAACTTTTCAATGAATGTTCGATTTTCTTTTAAATAAAAACTTTCTCATTAAATCACTATCAAAAGATCAATGAAAAGACCAATTTTCTATTTGGATAGTTGTTTTAATAATTTTTTGACTTTGTATAAAGATTGAACGAATTATTTGATATATGATAGTATCCTGTTTTTAATTGAAAGAAACATTTAACGATGTATGTCAGAGTCATTTCAAAGACTTGGGATAGGTTGTATCATTTATGAATTCTAATATTTTAAAAAATCAATTTCGGTCATAAAAAATTATGAATTTGTTTTTCAATTTTTTCAGTTAGGTTCCTATGACTTTATATAAGAGGAAAATATATTCGAATTTCCAGAACTTATGCAACTTGAGAAGCGATCAGAATCCATGGGATCGACGAAAGAGAAAAGATGGAACAGAAAATATGGGTGTGAAGTTAATTGCTAGTAGTTTAATAGACAAGTTGATTGACTTTGTGAAAAAATTTCAAAAAAAAGAAAGAAACTTGAATCAAAACGTTCCAATTGAAAATTGGATCAAAATATTATTTGGAATAATATTGATTTCTTGGATCATAAGTGGATTCTACACAATCAAGGAAAGTGATAGGGGTGTGATATTGCGATTTGGAAAATATCATCGTACGGTAGAACCAGGTCTCAATTGGAAGTATACTTTTGCGGAAAGGGTTGTTCCGATAAACGTTGAAACAATTCGAGAACAAGTGACCAGCGGAATGATGTTGACTTCAGATGAAAACGTCATTCAGGTAGAGATGAATGTTCAATACAGAATTAAAAATCCATCTCAGTATTTATTTAACGTTATTGATCCGGAAAATAGCTTGAGACAAGCAGTGGATAGTGCCGTTCGTGGAATCATTGGGCTTTCTGAAATGGAGAAGGTTTTGACAATACAAAGAGCAATTATTCGAGACGAAACTAAGAAAGAATTGGAAAATATAATTAGGCCATACGAAATGGGAATATCGATTTTAGATGTAAACTTTCAAACAGCTCGTCCTCCTGAAGCTGTAAAAGCATCTTTTGATGATGTCATTGCAGCAAGAGAGGAAGAACAAAAAACCATTCGAGAAGCTCAAGCTTATCGTAATGAGGTAATACCAATAGCTAACGGAAATTCTAAGAAATTGATAGAAGAGGCAATAGCATATAAAACTAGTGTAGTTTTGAAAGCTAAAGGGGAAATAGAGAGTTTTTCTAAAATATTACCAGAATATAAAATTTCTCCTAAAATAACTCGAGAAAGAATTTATATAGAAACTATGGAGAGGGTATTTGATCATAACCAAATTATTCTAATTGACGAAAAAAAAAGCAATATTTTCTTAATCCCTTATGATAGTTTTCCGAAAAGTAATCTATACAAAGATATAGAATATCGAAAGAAACAAGACAATTTCAGTCATCTAAAAAATTCTGTTGGATCAAACATTTCGACAAACATCTATGACTATACCGAAAATTTAAAAAATACTCCAGAAGCGAAAGTACACACCCAAAAAGTTAGGAAGGGTAGATAAGAGATATATATGATAAAGAAATTTTTAATTGGATCAATATCATTTCTGATCATTTCTAGTATTTTATACGAATCGGTGTTTATTGTTCATCAGATAGAAAAGGGAATCATTTTAAGATTTGGAAAAGTTTTGAGAAAAGATGGGAAGCCAATTATATATGAACCTGGACTTCATTTGAAAACTCCTTTTATTGAAAAGGTGAAGATGTTGGATTCTAGAATTCGAACAGTAGATGTACAAGCAGATAGATATCTCACTCGAGAAAACAAAGATCTGATAGTAGATTCTTATTTAAAATGGAAAGTCATTGATTTCAGTAAGTACTATGTTGCTACTGGAGGAGGAGATGTTGATCAGACCGAAACGTTATTGAAAAGGAAATTTAGTGATCGTCTACGATCAGAATTTGGTAGGTTAAATGTTAAAAATATTATTATGGATTCTAGAGGAAGAATGACCATCGATGTAAGGGATTCTTTGAACCACGGAACTATCACAGATCCTTCAAAGGATTTAATGAATCAGTCAAATCCATTCTATGAATCTTCAGAAGAAAAAAGAAGACAGATTTTCAAAAGAGATGTCAGTTCGAATAGCATGGCGATATTGGGAGTCAAAGTGGTTGATGTAAGAATTAAAAGAATAGAGCTCCCATCTGAAGTATCTGAAGCTATATATCAAAGAATGAGAGCAGAAAGAGAATCTGTAGCTAGAAGACATCGTTCTCAAGGAAAAGAAGAAGCTCTGAAGATTAGAGCAGTATCAGATAAATCAGTGACTGAAATTTTGGCAGCTGCTGAATGTGAATCATTGAGATTAAAAGGAGAAGGGGATGCCATTGCTGCTCACTTATATGCAAAGGCTTTTGATAAGGATCCAGAATTTTATTCTTTCTTCCGAATCTTGAAAGCTTATGAAAAAAATTTTGGTAAAAAAAGAAAAAACAATTTAATGATATTGGGAACAAGTTCGAGTTTCTTCCGATATATGCGATCTTCAAATATAAAAAATTAATTTTTTTGAAACATGATAAATTTAAGATGTAAAGGTTTTATTATGAATTATTATTTTCTTTTCATTATTCCACTGATTGTATTCAAAGTTCTTTATTTTAATAAGGAAAGATAGAGAAATGAACAGAAGCGTTGTAATATTAGGGGTACAATGGGGAGATGAAGGTAAGGGGAAAATAGTAGATTTAATGACAAGACATTCTAAATATGTTGTACGTTATCAAGGAGGAGATAATGCAGGACATACGATTTTTTTAAACGAAAAGAAATTGGTTCTTCATACCATTCCTTCTGGAATTTTATACGAAGGAGTTTTAAATCTCATTGCAAATGGAGTTATGATATCTTTAAAATCTCTAAGTGAAGAATTAGAGAGTTTAGAATCTCATGGGATTGATGCTGAGAACCGTCTGGCGATTTCCGGATCTTGTTTTCTAGTTTTACCACATCATGTTGCTATAGATCGAGCAAGAGAGAGAAGAGAGGGTAGTAAAATAGGTACTACACTTCGGGGAATGGGTCCGGCTTATGAAGATAAAGTTGCAAGAAGAGGATTGAAGTTATCCGATATCTTTCATGTAAAATATTTTCAAAAGAGATTAAAAGAGATCATAGATTTTCATAATTTTCATCTCGTTCATTATTATCATTCTTCATCTATCGATTATCAGAAAACTTTAGAGGAGACTTTATACAATTCTAAAAGAATACTAAAGATAGTAAAAGATGTTTCCGAAATACTTCACAAAGCTCATAAAAGATCCGAACCGGTAATATATGAAGGTGCTCAAGGAGCTATGTTAGATATTGATCAAGGAACTTATCCATATGTAACTTCTTCTAATACCACATCTGGAGGAGTCTCTTTGGGATCAGGTATAGGACCGAAACGATGTATAGGTCATGTTTTGGGAGTAGTAAAAGCTTACTCTACTAGAGTAGGATTAGGTCCTTTTCCGACTGAGATAAATGGACCGATCGGAAAATATCTCAGAAAGAGAGGAATGGAGTATGGATCTACTACAGGTAGACCTAGAAGAGTAGGTTGGATTGATATTTTAATGATTAAGAAATCCATAGAATGTAACTCAATTTCTAGTTTTTGTTTAACTAAATTGGATGTTTTGGATGGAGTAGAGACGATCAAAATTTGTGTATCTTATCAGAACAAACAAGGAAAAAGAATTTATACAATTCCTTCATCTTCAGAAGATTGGAAGAACATAGAACCGATATATGAAATTCTTCCAGGTTGGAAGAGGAGTCTTTATAAGACAAGAGATTATTGTCTTCTTCCAAAAGAGGCAATATCTTATGTCAATCGAATAGAGGAATTAACTGGAATTTCTGTTTGTATCATTTCTACCGGTCCTTCTCGAGAAGATTCGATTATTATAAAAAATCCTTTTCATCGTTGATATCAATATTTTGATCTTTAAAGAAGAGGTTGAAATAGATATCATTCCATTTAGAATTAAAGTAAAGATTTTAGTGACATTGAAAAACATAGAGATCGTTTTTCAAATTCGATAGCTTGTAGATTAAACAATTCTTTCATCGATATCTCTTTATATGTCAAAAAAGATAATTTATGGAATTCATACAGTCAATTCATATTTAAATGATAAAAATGTAGTGTTTGAACTCGTGTATATTCTAAAGAATAGTAGGAATAATAGAATCTTTCAAATTAAAAAAAAATTGGAGTCTTTTGGAGTTTCTATCAGATTAGTCAATAGAAGATTCCTAGATCATCTTTCAAATTACATTTCACATCAAGGAATCCTCGCTGTTATTAATTGTTTTCAGAAGAAGGCTTCAATGAACATTTTGAATAAAATACCTTTTCAAAAAAAAATATTGTTTTTGATCTTGGATGGAATTACAGATGTAAGAAATCTAGGTTCTTGCTTAAGAACAGCTCATTTTTTTGGGGTAGACGCAGTGATAGTCTCCAAAAATCGATCTGCTAGAATAAATGAAATAGTTGAGAAAGTTTCTTGTGGAGCTTCAAGATATGTTCCGATGATTCGAACTAATCTAGTCAATTGTATAGAAAAATTGAAGAAATATGATGTTCAAGTACTAGGAACAGATGAAAAGGCTAATCGTAGCATATATGATCTTGAAATCAATGAAAAGAAAATTGCAATTATCGTTGGAAATGAGGAAAAAGGTATACGACAGATTATCAAAAAGAATTGTTCTCGACTATTCAGAATTCCTACCAAAAAACAGACGTCTTCTTTGAACGTTTCAGTTACAGCTGGAATATTTTTATTTGAAGTTTGTCGTCAAAGAAAGGATTCGGTTTTTGAGACTGAAGATCTTTTTTTCGATAAGAACATTTAGTTGAAATTTTTGTTAAAAAAAATATAATGAAGAGAAATTTTTGTTTTTAAAAAAAATTTTTGATCGTTCGGAGAAAAATATGAATCATTATGAGATCGTCCTCATGATCCATCCTGACAAAAGCAATAGAATAGATAAAATATTAACTTCTCTAAAAAATAATGTTAAAGAAATGAGCGGAACTATACATCGGTTAGAAGATTGGGGAAGAAAACAATTATCTTATCCAATATTCAAATTGCATAAAGCTCATTATATTTTGATTAACTTAGAGATATCTAAAGAATTCATTCAAGAAATCAAAGATGAGTTTAGATCGGAAGAATCTATCATTCGGAACATAATTTTGAAAGTTAATAAACCAATTTCGAAACCATCTCTGATGATAAATTGTAAAGAAGTTGAGAATGATCCAAAAGAGAATGTTCATGAAAAATCATTAAAAAAATGAAAGTATGATGATATAGATAAAATCAATTAATTTTTCTAAGTTGGAACGTATTAGTTTTAAAGAGAAATAATGTTTTCTTTTTCAGATTTCTTTGACGGAATAAAGAAATCAAGGATTTATTAGAAAAATAGTGATATTTTTAAATTTAAATCAAAGAGAAAATCAAAATTTTCTCAAATTGAGAAATTTGATTTTTTTAATCAAATAAGATAAATTTCTATATATAAAAAATTAAAATTTAAAAAAACAGGGTATCTGATGAAACACAATTTTTTTCGAAGAAAAAAATTTTGTCGCTTTACAGCAGAAAAAGCAAGAGAGATAGACTATAAAGATATTGAAAAATTGAGAAATTATATTACAGAAAGCGGAAAAATTGTTCCAAGTAGAATTACAGGAACAAAAGTAAAGTATCAAAGAAAGTTATCGAGAGCAATTAAAATAGCTAGGTATCTTGCTCTATTACCGTATACTGATCGTCATTCTTAGGAATATCTAAAAAAGTATTTCAAATTTCAGGTGAATCGACATGGTTAGAGTCATCTTATTGAAAAAAAAGAACAAACTTGGAAATTTCGGAGATCTTTTGGAAGTTAGATCTGGATACGCAAGAAACTACCTTTTTCCAAAGGGTTTAGCTACCATTGCAACTCAAGAAAACATTGATATGATTCAAAAAGAGGTTAGTTCCTTAGAAAGGAAATTCCAATTGAATCTTATAGAAGCAGAGAAGAAAGCAAAAAAAATTAGTTCTTTGAAAGAAATTAAGATTTACGTAAAATCTAAAAGTTCTGGAAGAATTTTCGGTTCAGTTGGACCTTTGGAAATTTGTAAAAAAATGAAAGAATTGGGTTTTTCAGTTCGAAAAAATGAGATAAAAATCAAAGATGGACCTTTTCGAAAAGTAGGGTTGTATCGGATTACTTTTGTCTTTTTTCAAAACATAACTTCTAAAATTAATTTACGTATCGTTTCTTTTTAACTTTTATTCGAATATTTTTAGAAAAGGGATTTTTATCAGTTTAAGTTAAGTATTCATCTCTCTCATCAAGGATCTACTTCAGTTTTTATAGAGTTATTTTTTTAGATTGATTAGTTTTTAAAATTACGGATTTATTTGGAGTACTATGAAAATTGTTTTGTATAGCGTTAGATCGTATGAAAAAATTTTTTTTGAAAAATTGAATCGTAAAAATGGATTTAACCTGGATATACAATACTTGAGTTGTAGATTAAACAAGAATACGATTGAAAAATCCAATGGATCTAAAGTGATATGCACTTTTATTCATGATATGATTGATGAAGAGATTTTACAATTTCTTTTCATTTCAGGAGTTCGATTGATCGCTTTACGATGCACAGGGTTTGACCATGTGGATCTTGAATCTGCCAAAAAAATTGGAATCAAAGTGGTTCATGTTCCAGGTTATTCTCCAGAATCCATTGCAGAATATGCTGTTTCTTTAATATTGTACGCTAGTAGAGGACTTTATCTTTCTTCAAATGAAGAGATTGAAGAGGTTAGAGATACTTTAAAAGATCAGGTCATTGGAGTCATAGGAACTGGAAGAATAGGTTCAATCACTTTAAAAATTTTGAAAGGATTTGGTTCAAAGTTGTTAGCATATGATCCGATTCCAAATCGAGAAATCGTTTCAGAAACTGGCATAAATTATGTGAGTATGGATGATCTTTTAAGTTATTCTCATATAATCAGTTTGCATTGTCCTTTGAATCAAGAAAACTACCATCTAATTAACAAAGATTCTTGTCAAAGAATGAAAGATGGAGTTATCTTAATAAATACCAGCCGTGGAGAACTCATCGACTCAGAATCTGTTCTTTTAGCTATGAAATCTGGAAAAATTCGATTTTTTTGTTCAGATGTGTTTGAAAAAGAATATTTTTTAGAAAATGAAAATAATTGTCCCCTTAAAGAGGAACATCAAGTTTACAAAGATATTTTTAGATCTTTTAAAAAACAAAGGAACTTTTTTTTCACAAGACATAGAGCTTTTCTAACTAAATCTTCTTTGAGGAAAATTGCGAAAATTACCTTGTCTAATATTAATGATTTTCGAAATGGATCATCGTCTCTCAAATACGAGTTAACTTAAAATTCCTTGAAATAAACTGGATATAATTCTTCTACTAGTCGGATATTTCCGTCTTCCCAAGCTTGATTTGCTAAAATTGCCAGATCTATAGCGTTCGGAAAAAGAGAGACTTTTTGATTTTCTTTTATAGATATTTTTTTATTTTTGAAGAATATAGAAAAGTTTGGATGTATTGAACTTTCTAGATTTTTTGAACGACATTCCATCCAAAAGATTGTCCAATCCCTAAGTTGATCAATTTTAGATAATACGTTCTTCAAAAATAGAGTTTGATTATCTATTATTTCGATCCATCTTTTTTTTTGAAGTTGAAAGGAAGAAAAATTTACTCTATTCTGATTGATTCTCAAACATACTACAACTCTTTTAGAACCTAAGCAACGGTATAAACCCTGAGCTATCACCATGGAAGAAGAAAAAGATGCGATGGGTACGTTTATTGCAATTGCCATAGCTTGTGTCGTTCCTACAGATATTCTGGTATTCGAAAAGCCTCCTGGTCCTTCAGTACAAGCTAAAAGATCGATTTCTTTTAGTTGAGATTGAGATCTTCTTAAACAAGTCTCTACTAAAGGTAGGATTTTTTGAATATGTTCTTTATTCGATTTGACTTCTTCAAAAAATATTTTATTTTTTTTGAACAAACAAACGGAACAAAATTGCATCGTAGTTTCTATCGATAATATTTTTGTCATTTTCTTTTAACCAATTCAGATCTATGAAATCAAGTTTTTTAAAAGGTAAAGAATTTTTTCATGATATATAGTTTATTTTAAATATAAAAAGTTCAGAAAATACCCTTTTTAGAAAGAAAAAATTTTCTATTATTCTATCATTATATCTCTATCTTTCTGAATAATTTGAAATACATTGTCACTCATCATTTTCGATTAATTGAATATTATTGAGGTAGTGATTATTTTCTTTAAGTTAGTTCGATTTTTTTTTAAAATTTCAACACTGGAAGATGTTTTTGGTTTAATCTTTTGAAAAAGGATTTATGATTCAAGGACTATCGAAAACTGTCTGCTCCATTTTTCACACAAAATAGGAAATCTATAAAACTACTTGTTGAGGTAAAATTAATCTGTCTAAAGATTGGATTCGTCTCATCTACTTTTTTTTAGAAAATCGTTTTAAAGATAATTTTCTATTTGTTTCGATGTACAATCTTTCAGGATTCTAAATATTGATCAATCGGACTTTTTAAAAAAGAAAAATAAAAAAGTTCAAAAAAACTGTCTCTTTTTAACGAAAAGAAAATGTTTTATGCCAAAAAAATATCTGTTGTTTGATGAATATTTTATATTTATGTAGATTATTATTCCGAGATTAGAATAAACTGAATTTAGTCTTGATTTTTGAAAAAGTATCTATAAATGAAGAGATCAGAACGGGTATTTTATGTTAAAATTTCATCGAATTGAATGAATTGAAATATAAAAATTTATATGAAACAAGGAATGAAAGAATAAAAAATTGAGTATTCTTAAAATTACCTTTGTTACTTGATTAAGATTTTTAATGGAGAATGATCATGAAATTTGAAGTTAGAAAAGGAAATCTTCAAGGAGAAAAATCTCCTTTTGATTGTATCATTACAGAATTTTTTAAAGAAAATAAACTTTCGAAATTGAGTAAAGAAATTGATTCTTCTAGTCATGGATATATTTATAAAATTCTTCTCAGGGAAAAGACAGAAGCGGAAATTGGGAAAAATATGTTGTTGTACGATGTTCCAAATATAATTTCTAAAAAAGTACTTCTAGTTGGATGTGGAAATCTTGGAAATTTGGATAAATTTCAATATAGAAAGATCTTGAGGAAGTCGTTTCAAGAAATTCTTCAAATTAATTCGAAAAGAATCATCTGTAATTTGACATCGCTTCAAGTAAAGGAGACTCATGAATATTTCAAAATACGATATGCAATAGAAATTCTTAAAGAGTTGTGTTATAGATTCGATGAATTTAAAAAAAATAGCCAGAAAAAAAATATTCATCTTCAAAAAATTATTTTTTACTTAGGAAATGAAGATGACATTTCAATTGGAAAGATAGCTATCAAACATGCTGTGATAATTTCTTCTGGAGTGACGTGGACGAAAGATCTTTCAAATATGCCAGCGAATATTTGCAATAGTACTTTTCTGAGTGAAAGAGCAAAAGGATTGGAAAAAAAGTATAAAAAAATTAAAACTGAAATCGTTTCGAAAGAAGAAATGGCTCGAAAGGATATGAATGCTTATTTGTCGGTCGGAATGGGGTCAAAAAATGATCCAATCATGGCTATAATAAATTATCAAGGTGATGTGAGTTGTAAGGAAAATAAGAAAGGACCACTGGTTTTGATAGGAAAGGGGTTGACTTTTGATTCTGGAGGAATATCAATAAAACCTTCTTCTGGAATGGAGCAGATGAAATTTGATATGTGTGGTGCTGCTACCGTGTATGGAGTTATGAGATGTGTTGCAGAACTAGATCTTCCTATTCATTTGATCGGAATATTAGCTTGTTGTGAGAATATGCCTGATGGTATGTCTTATCGTCCCGGAGATATCATTAGAACCATGTCTGGAAAAACAGTAGAAGTCATCAACACTGATGCAGAAGGAAGATTGGTTCTATGTGATGTGTTAACATATGTTAGAAAGTTTAATCCAGATCTTGTCATAGATATCGCAACTTTAACTGGATCTTGTGTAGTAGCTTTGGGTGACGTATATACAGGAATGATGACTAATGATCAGAAGTTAGTATCGTCTTTTATTAGATCTTCTGAAAGAAGTATGGATAAAATATGGCAATTACCTTTAGGAAGAGAGTTGAAAAAATATATTCGATCCGACTGCGCGGATATTGCAAACTCGAATAACCTTTCAGGAGGAGGAGCGATTTCAGCCGGATATTTTCTGAACAGTTTCGTTGAAAACCAGTACAGATGGGTTCATCTAGATATTGCTGGAACTGCATGGAAATCTAATAGATCCGATGGATCTACAGGAAGAACAGTTCCATTACTTCTACAGTTTATTTTAGATTGTTTACGGATATCTCCTAGATAGATTTTTTTAGAAGATTTAGATGTCTCATGAAATGACGATTCGATAAGAATTAAGAAACGGATGATTTTTTTGTATCGAATTGAAAATTTTTTTGTTTTTTTGATTTTTTGGAATTACTTTTTCAAAAATTATGGAATTTTTAAGAAATCTTTTAAAGAACACAAAATGAAAGAACTTGAAAAGATATATAAAACAATTGTAGAAAAATCTAATCTTCTATTCGATAAAAACTATTCTCCAGAAGAAATAGAAAGAACTATCTATCAGTTCTGGAAATCAAAGGGATTTCTTGAAAGCGAATTTCCTAAGAAAGATCAAAAAACGTTTTGTATCGTTGCTCCTCCTCCGAATATTACGGGAAAACTTCACATTGGACACGCTCTACAATATTCGATCATAGATATGATGATACGATATCGAAGGATGCGAGGGGATTCCACATTATTGAAGTGTGGAATTGATCATGCTGGAATTGCAACTCAGATTGTCGTAGAGAAATATATACTTGATCGATACAAAAAAAACAGGATAGATTTCGGAAAGAAAGAATTCATCAAGAAGATCTGGGATTGGAAAAAAGAAATAGTTCAAATTATGGATCTTCAGATGAGATGTTTAGGTAACTTAGTTCCGAAAAGATATAAATTTACGATGGATCAAGATGTTTCCGAAGCTGTTACTTCAGCGTTCATCAAATTATATGAAGATCGATTAATTTATCAGGCTAAAAAATTGGTCAACTGGGATCCTAAGTTAAAAACTGTTATTTCCGATTTAGAAGTTGGAACTGAGAGATTGGAAAAAATAATGTGGTATATTCGATACCCGATCATAGGAGAAGAACATAGACTTGAAGAAGATCGAAAATTCATTGTGATAGCAACTTCTGATCCAGAAACGATCTTTGGAGATTCTGCTGTAGCTGTACATCCATCTGATAATAATAAGAAACACCTAGTTGGACGAGAAGTTTCAATACCGATAGTGAATCGAAAAATACCAATTATTTCAGACTCATTCGTAGATATGAAAAAAGGTACTGGATTTGTAAGGATTACTCCAGCTCATAACTTTCAGGATTACGAAGTATCGATCAATCATGATCTTCCGATCATCGAAATATTTGATAAAAATAGAAATATGCAAGAATTTGCAAGGGTTTTCTTTCATTCAAAAGAAAAAGAGATGAGTAAATTTCATATTCCATCTTTTTTTCGAAAAAAGGATGATATGAAGGTGAGAAGAGAGATTCTGGAACATCTGGAGTCTTCGAATTTACTGGTTGGAAATAAGAAATATATTTCGAAAGTAAATTATAGCGAACGGAGTAAATCAAGAACTTATCCTATTCTAACAGATCAGTGGTTTATTAAAGTCAAACCCTTTATACAGGAAGCTATTTCTGCTGTTAGAGATAAGAGAATTGAATTTTTTCCAAAAAAATATGAAAATATTTACTTCTCTTGGATGAAGAGAATGAAGGATTGGTGTATATCAAGACAGTTATGGTGGGGTCATAGAATACCTATATGGTATGACGAATCTAGAAAGATTTACGTGGGAAATAATGAAGAAGATGTTCGAAGAAAATATTTTTTAAAAAAAAATACAAAGTTGATTCAAGAAAAAGATGTTTTGGATACATGGTTTTCTTCTTCTTTATGGATTTTTGTGTCTTTTGGATGGCCTAAAAAAAACAAGAGTTTATCTGCTTTCCAGCCTACCGACATTTTAGTGAGCGGTTTTGACATCATATTTTTTTGGATATCTAGAATGATTATGATGACAATGTATTTCATCAAAGATGAGAAAGGATGTGGAAAAGTACCTTTCAGAAAAGTTTATATAACAGGATTGATATGCGATCAAGATGGACAAAAAATGTCTAAATCAAGATCTAACATAGTAGATCCAATTTCATTCATAGGAAGATATCCAAAAGAATTCTCTAAATTGATGATATATTATCGAAGGACTGAAACCAGTCGAGATATGCACTTTTCTTCTTTTCAAAATCAGAAAGGGGTTCAAGATCAGAAAAAGATCAGGTTATTGGGTGCAGATTCTTTAAGGTTGACGTTAATTTCTTTATCTTCCGGATCTAGAAAGATATATTGGAATACAAATCAATTATACGGATATCAAAATTTTTGCAATAAGCTATGGCATGCTAGTAGATTTATACTGAATAACGTTGGTCAAGAAGGTCAGAATGTTTTAAAAGATCATTGCAAAAAAAAATTTTCTTTGGATCGGTGGATTATCTTTAAATTAAAAGAGACGGTTAGTTTATATCGAATAGCTTTGGATTCATTTCGATTTGATATGGCGTCTAAGATTTTATATAAGTTCGTTTGGAATCAATTTTGTGATTGGTATCTAGAGTTTTCAAAAATTTCCATTCAGGATGGAGACAAAGAAAGAAAAATTTCTGTTAAAAATACACTTCTTATGGTATTAGAAGAAATTTTAAAGTTATCTCATCCGATGATACCTTTTGTCAGCGAGTTTATTTGGCAGAACATTCTTCAAATAAAAAAGATCGACAACAAAAAAAGTTTTTCTTCTATTTTAGAAAATTCATTTCCGATCGGAATTCAATTAAAAGAACTTAAGGAGAAAAAAAACATAAAGTTATGTTTTGAAGTAGAATTGATTAAAAGATTCATATCAACTTTGAGAAATCTCAAGTCTCAATTTAACTCTTCTGAAGAAAAAATCTTCAAAATATTGATTACTAAATTTTCTAAAAACGAGATAAGAAAAATTTTTTATCGATATTTTCGATTTATAAACCAGATGATCAAAATTCCCATATTTATCATCGAAGACGAAGACAATGAAGATAAAAAAGTTCAATATCATCATTTTTTAATCAAGTCTTTTGAAAATTTATTAGAACTCAGAATTGTGTTTTTCAATCCTTCAAAGGACGATGATCCACATTTCCTAGACGAAAAAAAATTGAGAAAGAAGTTAGATAAATTAGAAAAGGAGAAGGAAATTCTCCAAAGGGATCTCAAGAACATTCAATTTTTAAAAAAAGCTCCAAAAAAAATTATAGTAATGAGAGAAAGAAGAATTCAGTCAATACTTGAACAAAGAAAGATCTTATTACGATTAATTAAAAATAAAACCCTTTTCTCTTCTCATCGAATTAAAATAAATTGAATTCTTCCTTGCCGATCGATATCCACTGCTTTCACAGAAAGTATTTGACCAATTTGAATTTGAGACTTCCTACTAGTAACTTTTTTGTTTGAGAATCGAATATCTTTCAAAGGTTTGTTAGTTTGCATACGAACTAAACCTTCCTTCTTATTACTTAAGATAGAAACAAATAATCCAAAATCAACTATTCTGATAACTTTTGCTTTGTATACACATCCGATTTCAACTTCTGAAGTGATTTCCTTAATTCTGAGAATCGTTTTCTTGATACTAAGTTCATCCATCGAAGAAATTTTTACCTCTCCTGTATCTTCAATATCAATTACCGAATTAGTTTCTTCTGTTAATGAACGTATGGTGGATCCTCCTTTTCCTATCAAATCTTTTATCTTATGAGGTTCAATATATATTTTTCGAATTCTTGGAGCAAAGTTGGATATGGATTTTCTTGGATTAGATATCGCATTTTTCATCTTTTTCAAAATTTTACATCTTGCTTCTTTTGCTTGAAAAAGAGCAAATCGTAATATTTCATCCTCAATTCCGTTAATTTTGAGATCCATTTGTAAAGCACTGATTCCTTCTTCATTTCCCATCACTTTAAAATCCATATCACCGAAATGATCTTCATCTCCTAAAATGTCAGAAAGAATTACAAAATTTTCTTTTTCTTTGATCAAACCTATCGAAATTCCAGCTATCGCTGATTTTATTGGGATTCCAGCATCCATCATCGCAAGAGAGGTTCCGCAAGCAGAAGCCATAGAAGAAGATCCATTGGATTCTATCACTTCAGATACAACTCGTATAGTATATGAAAAATTGGAAAAATTTGGCATAACAGCTATCATTCCTCTTTTTACAAGATTTCCGTGTCCTATCTCTCTTCTTTTTGGGACGCCAACTAATCCGATCTCTCCGACAGAATAAGGAAGAAAATTATAGTGTAATATGAAATGATCTAGTTTTTCACCTACAATCTCATCTCTTATTTGAGCATCTCTTTCATTTCCTAAAGTAACTATTACTAAAGTTTGTGTTTCTCCTCTCGTAAATAAAGAAGATCCATGCGTTCTAGATAAAACTCCTACACGACAGTCAATTTTTCTGATCTCATTCAATTTTCTTCCATCGATTCTAATTCCTTCATTCAATATTCTACTTCTTACTATTTCCTTTTCTATTCCAAAAAATATTTCATTCGCCTGAAATGAGTTGAAAACTTCTAGATTCAGAGATGCTTCAGAAAAAATTTTATCTTTGATCTCTTGAATCCTTGAAAGACGAGTTTTTTTATCTGGAATTAAATAAGCATCTCGTAAATCCTTTTCAACTTTTTCCAAAATATAATTTTTAAGATGAAAATCGGTTTCTTCTTTTTTTTGAAAGACTTTCTTTGAACCGATTTTTTCAGATAATTTATTAATATTATCGATGATAGTTTTTTGATACTTTTTAGAGAAATCAATAGCTTCCAATATAATATCTTCCTTGAGTAAGGAAGATCTTGCTTCCACCATTAAAATTTTGTCTTCCGTTCCAGAAACTATCAGATCCAATTCACTTTCTTTTAGATCTTCATAACTTGGATTTAAGATATATCTTCCTCCAATATAACCGATTCTAACCGATCCGATAGGTCCGTGAAAGGGAATATGAGAAATCGAAAGTGCAGCAGAAGCTCCTATTATTGATAGGATATCCGGATTAATTTTTGGATTCACTGAAACCACAGTAGCAATGATCTGAATTTCATTTCTAAATTGCTCCGGAAAGGCTGGTCTCAGAGATCGATCAATCAGTCTAGACGTCAATATTTCATTTTCTCCGGATCTTCCCTCCCTTCTAAAAAAACTTCCAGGTATTCTTCCAATTGAATAAGATCTTTCTTGGTAATTCACAATCAAAGGAAAGAAATTAGACTCTTGTTTTTTTTCTTCTGTTTGTTCTACAACCGAAATAAGGACAGAGGTACCTCCCATATGTATTATTAAAGAAGAAGTGGATTGTCTAGCTAAAGATCCAGTTTCTATCACGCAATCATTCTTTCCCAATTGAAAAGTTTGAACAAAAGAACTCAGGAATTTTTTTCTCAATTACTTTACCTTTATCGAATTTATGAACGAACGGAGAATTAATTTTTGTTCTTCTTTTTTAAGAAGTTTAGTTATTTTTATATTTTCCAATTTTTAAATTTTTCACGATTGAAATATATTGATAAAAATCTTTTTTTTTAAGGTAATCTAACTTTTTTTTTCGATTAGAAACAAATTTCAAAAAACCTCTTTTGCTATGATGATCTTTTTTGTGAAAGATAAAGTGATTCTTTAAACGATTTATTTTTTTAGTTAATATCTCAATTTGAGACTCGATTGAACCAGCATTGAACTCTTTCATATATCAACTCTTTTTAATTCATAAAAAGTAAATTCTGAATCCGTAAATAAGAAAAATTTACAGAGTATTCGAGTCACTTTAAATGATATGATACTCGAATGCAAGAAAAATAGTTTAATATTTTCACTTTTTTAAAAGTTTATAAAAAACAAAAATTTTTGAAAAACTTTAAAAAAAATCGAACATTTTTCAGAATTGAAAAAATTTTTAATTAATCATATTTAAAAAAAATATCTTATGAAAAAACTCGATTTTTAGTAGTTAATTTTATGAGATGATCAATTCTGATCGATTCTTCTATCGAACGATCTTGAAAAAAAGTCAGTTTAGGTATCATTCGAATTTCTATTTTTTGTGCTAAAAGATACCTAACCATTTTTAAAAATTGACGATCGTTAAGTAACTCAACAACTTCTTTTGAAGATTTCTCCTTACGTGAAAATGAGATCATTTTTGAATATGAAAAAAAAATAGAAAAAAATACTTTTGCAAAAGAAAGATCTCTTCTAAGATCAACATGTAATATCATGATTTTTTTCATTCTAGGATCCATGATATGTCGATGTAAGATCCAAGAAAGTTCCTTTTGTATCATTCTGGATAATTTCTTTGATCTGTATATGCTTCTTTTCATGATGGCGACATATATACTTATCTAACTTTTTTATTCAAAAACTATGATTTTATCACCTATCTGTAGATTTACAAAAGATTTTATCTTAATTCCACATTCCACGCCCTCTCTAACTTCAAGGACATTATTCTGAAACCTTTTTAAAGAATCAATTTGGATGTTCCGAAAGATTACTTTTTTGTCTCGAAATATTGAAATAATACTATCCTTTCTGATCTTTCCACTACTGACCATACAACCTACGATCACACCTCGATCTTTTGAGGATTTAAAAATGTTTTTGACATATAATTTTCCAATCTGTATCTTATCATTAAATGATTTTCTTTCTATTTTATTCATCTCCATATCTATTTCTTTCAGTAATTCATAAATTATAGAGTGATTTCTTATATCTACAAATTTTTTCTTTAGAAGGTTCTTTGAAGAATGATCGATCTGAACGTTAAATCCAAATATTATCGATTTAGAAGTAATGGCTAAAATTATATCGTTATTATTGATCCGTCCAACTCCTTTTTCTACAATTTTTACTTGTGAATGAGTCTTTTTCAAACGTAACGAACGATTTCTCTCTTCCAACGAATTTTGTATGGTATCTAATATTCCTTGTGTATCTGTCTTTAAAATGATATTTAAACTGATTATCTTCTCATCTCCTTTTAAAAAAGCTCCTTCATTTTCTTTCTCAAAACATTTTTTTTGATTATCCAGCTTGATCTCTCTAAACTTATTCTTTCGAAGTAAAGCAAAATCTTTTGCTTTCTTTTCATCTTGCAAAACGATCAAATCATCTCCAGCTAAAGGTACATCAGATAATCCCAGTATCTGAACGGGAAGACTCGGAAAAGCATCTTCTACATTTTTTCCATTTAAATCACGAATATCTTTCACTCTTCCGTATTCAAATCCACACAAAATGACATCTCCTTTTCTTAAAGTTCCTTCCTTAACTATAATGTTTGCAATTGGACCTCTTCTATTATCTAGATGGGATTCAATTACTATTCCTTTTGCTGGACAATTTTGGAGCGCTTTCAATTCCATCATTTCTGATTGAATTAAAATCGCATCCAATAGTTCATGAACACCTTCTCCTGTTTTAGCAGATACATAAATAAATTGATTTTCCCCTCCTAGCCTTTCTGATTGAACTCCATATTGAAGAATATGGTTTTCTATATCCTTATCATAATTTTTTTTTATATCGATTTTATTCACTGCAACTATAATTGGAATTTTAAAGGATTTAGCGTACTGAATCGATTCTATAGTTTGACTCATAATACCGTCGTCCATTGCTATGACTAATAAAACGATATCTGTTATGTTGATTCCGCGTAACCTCATCTTATAGAAAGCGGAATGACCTGGAGTATCTAAAAAAGTAATAGAGGATTTTTTTTGATCATCATTAATTTGAAAATAGTAAGCATTGATCTTTTGCGTAATCCCTCCTATTTCTTTGGACGAAATTTCCGTAGAACATATTTTGTCTAACAAAGAAGTTTTCCCATGATCGATATGCCCTACTACACTTACAATTGGAGGACGAGATTTTAATATCCCTTTGTATTTTCGTAGCATATAATCACGATACCTAACTATTTCAAACTCAATATCTCTTTCGTTCTGATCAATTTGCATATCGTAGTCCTATCCTTATAGATATAGTTTCGATTTCAAGATCTATTTCGATGAAATTCATATACAGAATTCATTTTTGTTCTCTTCAGATAGTTTAAACCTTTTCAATAATTCTAAAAAATAGGTTTTTTAAATTAAAAATGGTTTCTTAAAGAGAAATTATGAAAGGTTTTGTAAGATTTTCGAATCAAACTCTCTTGTTTTCTTTAAAAGAAAGAATAATTTTAAAATTGGAAATTGTTTTCGTAGTTTTTTATTCTCTGTAATTCTTCTCAATCCTTCGGTTGAGAGAATTTTTTCTAGACACTCCATTTGTATTCTTTTGTAGAGTGATTTCAAAGAAAATTTTTTAATTGATGGATCTATTGATCAAGATTACCTTTAATATCGTCAATCTCTTCTTAATGATTTTTTTTTATATTGAATAAACGATTTTGTAGAGTTTTTCTCAAGAGGATTAAGAATTTTCCGAATTCAAACTTTCATTAATTGAGTTGTTCTCTAATGATTAATTGATATTTAATTTTCTTGATTTAAAAAATATCTCTAATTTTTTCTTCTTTGAATGTTAGGGAAATTTCCACGAAGTTTTAAGATTTTGAATTCCTCATTTCCTAAAGATATCTCTAAAAGAATTTCAAAATTCGTAACTTATACATCTCAAATTTTCAACTCTTAAAAAAAATGAAGTAAATTTGCGGATTCCATCGTTTAGTTTTTTTAAATTGAACATTTTTTTAAATTTTTTCTATTCTATTCAACAAAAATCAATTTCTTTCTTTAATCCCTATACAATATCTATTTTTTGTCTCGGTCTTGTATCTTCTTCATTATTTCTTTCAATACATATTACAGTCTTCAAATCGCTCTCCTTCTACCAGAAGAAAGAATCTCTTTTGGAGAAATACTTAAATTTCCTTCAATATTTTCTAAAAATACTTTTTTTTCCTCCTTATTCTGATTGTTCTTAAGCAGCATCTCTTTTTCCGTCATAATGTTTAGCTCCCATCTATCATCTTTTCGATGTTCTTTCAATAGTTGAGAAGCTAATCTAACGTTCTGTCCATTTCTTCCAATAGCTTGAGCTAAATTTCTTTCTTCAACAGCTATATCGACACTGTGCTTTTTCTCATCTACTATAATCGAAGAAACTTCTGCCGGAGCCATTGCATTAATCGTAAATCGAGCTAAATTTTCATTCCATAATATGACGTCAATTCTTTCTCCACATAATTCGTTGGAAATAGATTGAACTCGAGATCCTCTCATTCCGACACAGGCACCTACAGGATCTATCCTTTTATCATTAGTAATGACAGCCATTTTTGAACGTGTTCCCGGATCTCTAACAATAATTTTAATTTCTACAATTCCTTCATAAATTTCCGGAACTTCTAATCGAAATAACTCGATTAACATTCTTTTACTCGTTCTACTCACTATCAGTTGAGGACGACCTCTAGAATCCTGACGAATATCGTATAAAACTCCCTTGATTCGATCATTAATTCTAAAGTTCTCACGTGGCAACATGTCCTCTTTAGAGACTATCGCTTCGATATTTTGTCCAATATCAAATATTGTGCTATCTTTATTAACTTTTTTGACAATTCCGGAAAGCATTTCTCCACTTCTTTCGCTAAATTGTTGTACGACGATATCTCTTTCAGCCTCTCTTACTTTTTGAAAGATAACTTGTTTCGCTGTTTGGGTAGCAATACGATCGAATTGAATAGATCTTATTCGATACTCTAAATAATGGCCTAGTTCGACCCTTGGATTTTCGAACTGTGCTGCTTCCAATGTGATTTCCAAAGTTGGTTGGACCACTTCCTTTACAACTAACCATCTTCTAAATGTGTCAAAATCTCCTGTTTTTTGATTGATACTCACACGCACATCAATATTTTGAACAGATTTCTTTTTCGTTGCCGTTGCTATCGCAATTTCAAGGGCTTCGAAAATCTTTTCTCTTGGAATCGATTTTTCATTAGATACTAATTCGACAACAGTAAGAATTTCTTTATTCATCAAAACTACCTATCACCTTATCGAAAATCGTTAATATGAATCATTCTTTATCGAAAAGAACATAGAATAATCGAGTTATAACAACAATACATGTCCGAAAGATTATTGTTCTTTAATGAAAGAACTTTTTGAGAATTTTAATTTAACAAGAATTCTTTCGATTTATATCCGTCGTATCTAAAAAAAAGAAAAGGGCTAAATAGCCCATACGCGAAGTTGAAGAAATAAATAAGAAAATTCTTCTAATATGACTGACTCCTTTTTGCAACATGATTATTTTATTTAATTTAGGGTTGCGGGAGTTGGATTTGAACCAACGACCTTCGGGTTATGAGCCCGACGAGCTACCTGTCTGCTCCATCCCGCGAAAATATTTTTCTTTTTCATTCGATGTTTAAAATGATACCGAGGACGGGAATTGAACCCGTATGCCAAACTAAGAGGCACTACCCCCTCAAGATAGCGTGTATACCATTTCACCACCTCGGCTATAACGACTCTTGAATTGATCATATCATCACGATGAAAAATCAGAGCTTCCAGGTATCTCCTTTAAGGAACTGTATTTATTTCCCTCTTGAATTTCATGAAGTCCCTCTTCGCTCAAAGAAATTTCTTCCCATTTTTTATTTTCTTCTTCAGAAAATTGAGAATATTTATTGTTCATGATCAAGACAGATAAAAAGAAAAATAAAGAAAAAATAAAAGTCGCTTTATTTAAAAATTTTCCTGATCCGGAAGATCCAAAAAGAGTACTTGAATACCCATAATTTTTTGAGCTAGTTATCGTATCTCCTTTTCCAGGCTGAACAATTATGAAAAAAATTAAAACCATAGATATTATAAAGAAACTAAAAAGTAAAAACACGAAAAAGCACCAACTCTGAATTAATATTAATGTACCTCAAGTATCTTTATACCGAAGAAGTTTATATTGATTTGAACAGATATTCAATAGAGTTTTAGAAAATATTTTATTTTTCTTATCTTTTTTAAATTAAAAGATGTTATTCAATCTTTCTTTTGAAAAAAGTTTTATTTCTTGAGCAATTTTCAGAACATCTTCTTGATGGTTTCCTTCTACCATAATTCTAATTAATTTTTCAGTTCCGGACTCTCTGATAATTACTCTTCCATCTCTACTTATTTTTTTTTGTATGCTTTGAACCATTTTCATAAGATTTTTTAAAATAAGTTTGTTATTTATTTGATTGAACTTAATTTTCATAAAAATTTGAGGCATAAGTCTAAATTCATTGCATAATCTGAATAAATTAGTATGATTTTTTATCATAATTTTGAGTATTCTTAAAGCAGCAATAATTCCATCACTTGTAGTTGATTGATCCAATAAAATCACATGTCCTGAACTTTCTGCGCCAAAAATCCAACCGTTTTCTTTCATTTTCTCCAAAACATTTTTTTCTCCAACTTCTGATCGAATGAATGGAACGCCAATTTTTTTAAATTCTTTTTCCAAAGCAGTATTGCTCATTGTTGTTCCTATCACTCCACCTTTATATGAATTAATTCTGGATGAAATAGAATCTTTCACAATGATATAAATTATCTGATCTCCATTAATATGGTTTCCTAAATGGTCGACTAAGGAAACTCTGTCACCGTCTCCATCGAGTAAGATTCCTAAATGAGCTTTTTTTTCAATTACTTTTTTTTTTAATTCAAATAAACTTTCTTCCTCATCTTTATGATGAATATTCATTCCGTCTGGTTTGCAGTCAACTGAAATAACGTTTGCTCCTAATTCTTGGAATATACATGGAGCTATTTTGTATGTAGCGCCATTAGAACAATTTAGAACAATTTTTAATCCTATTAAATCAAACCTTTCAGAAAAATCTTTGCAGAATTCGATATACTTTCTTTCAGCATTTTTAATATTTTTAGACTTTCCATAACAAGTGATAGTTTCTTTTGAAAAATTTCGAATCTTATCTTCTATTTCATATTCCACTTTCTTGCAAATCTTCATACCATTTTTTGAAAATACCTTAATTCCATTATCGTAATATTGATTATGAGATCCAGAAATAGAAACTCCTATTTTTTTCCGAGATACTTTAGTTAAAAAAGCTATGGCTGGAGTCGACATTAGTCCAGCGTCGTAAAAAGACAATCCAGAAGACAAAATTCCAGACTTCATAGATGATTTTAAAATCTGACCAGAAATTCTTGTATCTCTGCCTAATATGATACCCTCGATCCCTTGTTGAAAAAAAAATTTACCGATTATATATCCTAATTTTAAAAAAAAATTAGGAGTAATTGGGTATTCTCCAAATTTTCCTCGAATGCCATCCGTTCCAAAATATCTACTATTTTTCCTCATATTTTCTTTCGATCTAAGATCATCCCCTTTTATTTTCTATGATTTCTCTAACAATTCGAACAGCTTGTGCTGTTTCTTTCACATCATGAGCTCGAATGATTTTAGCCCCTTTTAAACAAGCAATCGTTGCACAAACAATACTACCATTTAATCTATCTTGAACCGGGATCTTAAGTAAATCTCCTATCATAGATTTTCTAGAAATTCCAACTAAAATTGGATATCTCAATTTTTCTAATTGATTTAAATTTGATAATATTTGGTAATTCTCAGAAGTATTTTTTTTAAACCCAAATCCTGGGTCAATAACAATTCTCTTTTCTTTAATACCTTCTTGTTTTAATTTGTCAGTTTCTTCGATGAAATATTTATTTAAAGATGAAATGATATTGTTTTTCGAATTCGATTGTAGAAAAATATTACAAGTAACACATATTGGTATATCTTGATGATCTAAGATCAACGATATGATTTTTTTATTGAAGGGTTCAACATTATTAATCATACTGATACCAATTTTTAGCATTTCTTGAATCACCAAATTTTTTGATGAGTCAATAGAAATTGGAATATCGAATCGTTCAATAATCGATCTTACTATCGGAAAAATTCTTTCCAATTCTAATTCTTGATCAATCTTTCGGGAATTAGGTCGGGTGGATTCTCCTCCAATATCTATAATGGAAGCTCCATCAGATATCATTTGGTCAACTTTCTTCAAGGCTGAATCGATGTTTCCGCATCTACTAACATCGTAAAAAGAATCTGGAGTCAAATTTAATATACCCATAACAACTGGATATTTGAGATTAATTTTATATTTATTACATGTAATCTGCATAATAATAAAGAATGAGTCGATGGTTCATTTTAAAAACATGTTCGTATGGCTCATAGGTATCTATTTCTTATTTTCCGAAGATTCAAACTTCTGATTCATTATATCTTCTATTTGTTCCGCATTAATTGTCTCATACTTCATTAATGCGTTCTTCATACTATGAAGAATTTCTATTCGATCTTTTAAAATATTACGAGCTCTTTCGTAATTACGATCAATAATTTCTTTTACTTCCTTATCTACAGATCTAGCTGTTTTTTCAGATATATGATTTGACTTCAATACAGATCGACCTAAAAATATTTCATCTTCTTCTTCAGCATATAAAAGCGGACCTAATTTTTCTGAGAATCCCCATTGAGTTACCATATTTCTTGCCAAATTTGTGGCAGTCTTGATATCATTCGAAGATCCTGTAGAAACTTTTTGAGATCCATAAATAATTTCTTCAGCCAGTCTTCCTCCATATAACGTAGAAATCTGACTTTCTAATTTTTGTTTACTTATACTAATCTGATCTCCTTTTGGAAGAAAAAAGGTGGTTCCTAAAGACCTTCCTCTCGGAATAATAGTAATCTTATGTATTGGATCTTGTTCTGGCACTATTTTTCCAACTATGGCATGTCCTGCTTCATGATAAGCTGTGAGTTCTCTTTGTTCTTCTGTCATCACCATGGATCGATGTTCACTTCCCATCATAATTTTATCTTTTGCTTTTTCAAAATCCTCCATTCTAACAACTGATTGATTAGTTCTTGCTGCAAATATAGCAGCTTCGTTCACTAAATTCGATAGATCTGCTCCAGAAAATCCTGGAGTCCCTCTTGCTAGGATAGAAGCATCTACTTTAGAGTCGATCGGTATCTTTTTCATGTGAATCTTGAGTATTTGCTCTCTTCCTCTTACATCTGGCAGTCCTACTACGACTTGTCGATCAAACCTTCCAGGTCTTAGTAAAGCAGGATCTAACACATCTGGCCTATTAGTTGCAGCTATCACAATAATTCCTTCATTTCCTTCAAAACCATCCATTTCTACTAACATTTGATTTAGAGTTTGTTCTCTTTCATCGTGTCCTCCACCTAATCCAGTTCCTCTTTGTCTTCCAACTGCATCGATTTCATCGATGAAAATAATACAAGGAGAAGTCTTCTTAGCTTGCTCAAACATATCTCGTACTCTGGATGCTCCTACTCCAACGAACATTTCTACAAAATCGGATCCAGAAATTGTGAAAAATGGAACCCTTGCCTCTCCTGCGATAGCTTTAGCTAATAAGGTTTTTCCAGTTCCTGGAGGTCCAATCATCAAAATTCCCTTTGGGATTTTCCCTCCTAATTTTTTAAATCGATCTGGCTCCCTTAGATATTCAACCAGTTCTTTTACTTCTTCTTTAGCTTCATCGCATCCAGCCACATCGTCAAAAGTGGTTTTTATTTCGTTTTTGGAAAGCATTTTTGCTTTACTCTTCCCAAAAGACATTGCTCCTTTTCCTCCAATTCCTTGTATTTGTCTCATAAAGAATATCCATACTCCTATTAAGAGAAACATTGGAAACCAAGATATAAAAAGGGTTGCCAAAATGCTTTGTCCTTGAGGAGGTTCTCCGATGATAGTGACGTGTCTTTCTAATAATGTATCTAGAAGTTTTGGATCTTCTTTTAGTGGAATATAAGTTAAATAACGACCGTTATCTTTTTTCTTAACATCAATTTCTCTTTCAAAAATTTTTACTTCTTTAATTCGATCATTTGTTAAATCATTCATAAAAGTAGAATAATCTATCTTTTGAACAATCGATTCATTGGGATTAAAACTTTGAAATAAAGACATCAGAACTATTGCTATTACTATCCAAAGAATCAAATTTTTCGCCATATCGCTCAAAGTGAGTATACCTCTCTCTTTCGTTTATACTAAATAATTTTTATATCTTGGATACACCGCATTTAAACCGTTTTGCAATGATATAAATCTCATTTGACTGTTTTATGGAAGAATGTGGTTTTCGAATTTTCACACTCGAAAAAATATTCCTAATCTTTTGATATTGATTCGAAAAATTTTTTCCATAAAACATTTTCAAAATACAACTTCCTTCAGGAATTAACATGAATTTACAAATTTCTATCACTTTTTCAGTTAAAAGAAAACATTTTGGAATATCTATTATCGATATTCCAGTGATGTTAGGACACATATCCGACAGAATAACGTGAGCAGGAAATTTTAAATTGTCTGATAGTCGAGTTATTGTGCTTCTATCAAATACGTCTCCTTGAAAAAAATGAACATTTTTTATCGGATCCATCGGCTTAATATCGCAGGAAATAATGTGTCCTAATCGACCAACTATTTTAGAAGAGTAGAGGGACCAACCTCCAGGATACGATCCCAAATCAATTACTCTCATTCCAGGAGAAAGTATCTTGTCCTTCTCTTGAATTTCTTTTAACTTAAACCATGAACGAGAACGAATTTTTTTTTTTTGCTTGAATAAAGTAAAATTCTCTACTTCTTGTTCTCATCCATTTAAAAGATTTCGATCTATTTTTCATTTTTTTATTCTTGGGTTATTTTCTCAATAAGATGAGTGATCTTTCTATTTTTTTATAAAAATGAACTCTTTGACGAAATTCTTTTAGATCTTTTAATCAAAAAACAAGAAAAAATCCTTCAGTAAATAGTTGTGGTGAATGATATGAAATTTTCTGAATCAACGAAAACAAAACTATTTAAATTTATAAAGATATTTTTAACAGTCTTTCATCTGAAAATTCTATTTTTTGATAGTTCATTTTTTTTTAAGATTAGTTTATTTTAAATTTTAAAGATTGTATTGAATATATTTAACTTCTAATATTGTATAAATCGCTTTTCCATTAGGAGTGTTAATCTTTACAACGTCTCCTTCTTTTTTTCCTATGATTCCTTTAGCAATTGGAGAACAAAAAGAGATGAGATTTTCTTTGAAATCAGCTTCATCTTCTCCAACTATTTGATAAATCGATATTTTTTCAGAGATATTATCTTTTAATGTAACAGTTGATCCAAACGTTACGTGATTTTTTTCTTTTAATTGTGTCACATCTATGACGTGAGCATTCAACAGTTTTCTTTCGATTTCTTTAATCCTTCCTTCATAAAAACTTTGTTCTTCTCTAGCAGCTTGATACTCTGCGTTTTCTTTTAAATCTCCGTGTTTTCTTGCTTCTATCAGAGATGTAATAATTTCGGGTCGTTTAACATTTTTCAAAAATTCAAGTTCTTTTCTTAATTTTTTTTCTCCATTTAATGTCATTGGAACTCGTTTCATTTATGAACCTCAATTGTAAGAAAATGAAATTTATAGTTTTTAATCAGTTTTTGATGAATTCTTACGAAAATCTCCAAATATTTCTTAAGTAATTAAAGCTTTTATTGTAACCTTTGTTCAATTGGACATAGAAAAATAATTTTTTAGCTTATATTTATTAATAAAGCATTTTTGAAAAATATGTTTAGAATCCATTTGGTTTTTAGATTTTTTTATGTTACAAAAAACATTTGACATTTTACAAGAAAAATTCCTCTCTCTTAAGAATAGGAAGGATGAATATTTTTATTTCAATTTGATAAGATAAATCGTTTTTTATCAGTCACTGACTCTTTCGTTTTTTATGAATAACATAATAAACAAAGAATTATTTATTTTTTTACGAGAAAATAAAAAATTTACTATAATTTTTCTAAATGGTTCATTCTGAATATTGGTTTAATACTTATTTCAATTTTTAGCAAGATATTGTTCTTTCAGATGATATATAATCAGCTATATCTCTACAGAGATTTTTGAGTCCAATTTTTTTTATAGCAGAGATGGAGTAATATTTTTTTTTCCATGAAATCTTTTGAACAATTTCATCTACCGTTTTCTTATAAAATTTTTCGTCGAGAAGATCAATTTTATTAAAGACAATCCACCTTTCTTTTTCAAATAAACTTTTTTTATATGAAATAATTTCTGAATCAATCGTTTTAATTCTCTCAATGGGAGATCTTGTATCTTCCTGAGAAATATCAACTACATGGAGTAAGATAGAACATCTTTCTAAATGTTTTAAGAATCTTATTCCTAAACCAATTCCTTTAGAAGCTCCATCAATTAGTCCAGGAATATCTGCTACTATAAAACTCCTTTTTTCTGTTCTTACAACTCCAAGATGAGGAAACAAAGTTGTAAAAGGATAATCTGCAACTTTTGGTTTTGCGGAAGAGATTTGACGAATTAAGCTAGATTTTCCTGAATTTGGCATTCCTAATAGACCAACATCAGCAATCATATTGAGTTCTAAAAATATTTTTTTTTTGTCTCCATATTTTCCTTCTGTAAATCGATCACTTCTTTTTGTCCTAAATCTATGATTTCCTAATCCAAAAGAGCCTCCTACTGCAACTTTTATAGACTGATTATGAAACTTTAAATCCATAATCATATTTTTTTTCTCATCAAATACTTTAGTTCCCACTGGTACTTTCTCAATCATATCTTTTCCTTTTTTTCCTTTTCTAAGATAGCTTCTTCCGTTTTTTCCATTTTCTGCTCGAATAGTTCGATGATAATGATAATATGTCAAATCATTCATATCTTTGTCCGATACCAAATATATATCTCCTCCCTTTCCACCGTCTCCTCCGTTAGGAACTTTTCTATTTAGAGTCCGTGTTTTATTTTTTTGAAAACTAACACAACCGGAACCTCCGTTTCCTGCTATTACAGATATCTCTATTTCATCAATAAATTTCATGTTTTTAAAATTTAATTATTCAAGAACAGATTTTTACAGTTTTTTTTGTAAAGTTTGAGAAATTACATTGATATATTTTTTTTGACTTTTTTTTCTTTTCAAGAAATTAACTTTTCCGTAAACCAATGCGAATAATGTATGATCTTTTGCACAGCCGACATTTTTACCAGCATGAAACTTTGTTCCTCGCTGTCTTATAATGATATTTCCTGGAAATACAATTTGACCTCCAAATTTTTTTACTCCTAATCTTTTCGATTTAGAGTCTCTTCCATTTCTAGTGGAACCGCTTGCTCTCTTATGCGCCATATCGATACCTTTCTTTTAAAAAGAAATTTTTTCTATCTTAATTAAAGTAAACTTTTGTCTATGACCTTGTTTTTTTTTGCTATGTTTTCTTCTTCTAAACTTGATAATTTTAATCTTCTTACCTTGAAGATGAGAGATTACCTTTACGATAACCTTTGCATGAGGTACAAATGGATCTCCTATTTTAATAATTTTTTTATCATAAATAGATAAAATTTGATTGAACTCAACCAAACTATTTATTTTATTCTTCAATCGATCTACTTTAAGGTAAGATCCTACTTTTACCAGGTACTGTTTGAAATTTTTTTGAAAAATTATATACATGAGAAGTTTAACCACCAATAATAATATGGTGAGATGTTCTAATTTAAAAGTAAAATAAGACAACTCTGATGTTAAAATTTAGAATGAAAAAAGAAAATTTATAAAATAAAGAACAAATATTTAATTGAATTATAATAATTTTTTGTATATTTTCCAGAAATTTTACTTTAACAAGAAAAGATAAGGAATGAACCTAAAATTTATCTTTAAATTAATCAAGAAGGAAATATCTTCTGTTAATAAAATAATTTTTGATCAACTTCGCTCAGATGTACAATTAGTTAATCGGTTCATAAAGTATTTTAATCAAAATTCTGGAAAAAAAATTCGACCGATAATTACTTTATTATTCAGCAAAATACTAGGTTATCGAGGAAAAAAAGACATAATTGCAGCTTCCTTAATTGAGTTTATTCATATTGCAACTCTTTTACATGATGATATCATCGATTCTTCCATAATACGTCGTGGGAGAAAAAAGTCTAGTATAGTTTTTGGAAATGAAATTAGTGTTTTAGTGGGAGATTTCGTATATGCAAAATCCTTAAAGATGATAGTTGGATTAAATTCGAAAAAAGTTTTAAATCTAATTAGTAAAACTGTACATATGATAATTGAAGGAGAAATATTACAACTCTCTAATCGTACTTTGGAAATCTCTCAAGAAACGTATATGAAAATAATATATCAAAAAACTTCCAGTCTTTTTGAAACAGCTGCTTATATTCTTACTTTTATATGTAATGTGGATTCAGATAAAAAGATAGCATTGAAAAATTACGGGAGGCATTTTGGAAATGCATTTCAGTTAATCAATGATATTAAGGATTATCAGAATTGTTCGAATAATTTCATAAGTAAAGGAAATGATTTAAATGATGGCAATTTCACATTACCTTTAATTCATGTTATGCAAAAAGTTTCTAAGAAAGAATCTATGGAAATAAAAAAAGTTATTCAGGAAGGCAAAGGAAGAAGCATATTAAGAAGAATTTCATTTTTGATGAAACGATATGGATCTTTGGAATATTCTAGAAAGATAGCTGAATCAGAAATTAAGATTGCAATTCAATCTTTAGATCATTTTAAATGTTCTTCTTACAAAACGGCATTAATAAAGTTAACTACATCAATAATTGACTAAAAGATATGTTTCATAAAGTAGATGTTTCATCTTCTTTTTGGATAAAATGTTTTTGAAATTTTCAAATTAGAATATAAAAGAAATACGCACTTAACTTAGTTGATTCTTTTAATAATCGTATCTTATAAAGAAATTTTAGGAGTTTTGTCTGAAAGTTTGGTGATGGTCGACTTTTTTGTTTTTTAAGAGTTATCAGTTCATCAAGATTTATTTCTTAATAATTTTCATTCTTTAATTTTTTTAAGATAGTAAATGACGTGAGATTTTTATTTTTTTAAGAATCGAAAAATTATCACTCTTTTAAATGATTTTTTAGGATGATGTTTCTAGAAAAAATTAAAAGATTTTTTGAAGATTTCTATAATTCTTACGAATTCTTCCGATCAATTGATTTAAAAAAAATAGAAGATACGTAACATGTTCGCTTCGTAACGTATTTTACAAGAACCTCCAAAAAATGAAAAGTAATTTGATTGAATTGATGATATAGAAAATATATCAAATGAAATCTACATAAAAAATACTTTACATTTACGAAAAATCTTTTCGATGAATACCTACCTCTGAAATTTTGCTGAAAAAAATTCATTCAGTTATATCTCTATAAAAAATCTTTCGTTTTCGGTTTTTACAGGAGATAGATTTTTTTGATTCATTATGAATGAAGAGAAAGTCCATACAATTTCGATACATCAAGTATTGACTATTGTATTTGAAAGATTTCTTATGTCATTTTGTGATGTTTTTGAAATTCAAATTTAAAGAGATATATTTAATAAAATTTTTAATTGAAAAACGAAAAGTGATAGGTTTCAACCCTTTTAACTCTATTTTTATTCAATTTGAGAAAAATTTTTTGATATAATGATTTCTTGAAGATAGTTAATTTATTATTTTGTTCAATAAGAATGTATCAAATTAACGATACGTGCATTTAAAAAAAATATTTGAGATGGTCAACAAGGAGATTCAATGAACAGCTTTTCAAATATTCCATCTGGAAAAAAATTACCGTATGATTTTTTTTCTATTATAGAAATTTCTTCAGGATCTAAGATAGTAAAATATGAAATTGATAAAAAGTTAGGAGCTTTTTTTGTGGACAGATTTATTCCCTCTTTAATGAGCTATCCTTGCAATTATGGGTATATTAATCAAACTATTGGAGAAGATGGAGATCCAATTGACGTATTAGTTTTAACCCCTCATCCAGTGCGTTCAGGATCAGTTATTAGATGTAGACCAATTGGAACTTTAAAGATGCGAGATGAGTCTGGAGTAGATACTAAAATTATCTCTGTTCCACATCGTTCTTTAACTACAAACTATGATAAAATAAAAGATGTGAGTGATCTTTCAGAACACATTCGAAAAAGAATAATCTATTTTTTTCAACATTATAAAGATTTAGAAGAAAAAAGGTGGACTTCTGTTGAAGGATTAGGAAATTTCTCATCCGCATGTGATGAAATTTCTAAAGCAGTTTCAAGAAGGGAGTGCAAAAGAAATTTTTGAAAATCTTAAAATCTACTTTTTATATTTTTATTGAAGTTTTCTGGAAAATGATTATAGGATTTTGTAAAAGTAAAGTTTAGAAGTGTTTTATATAATATTTTTCTCAGATCTTCGATTAGAAGGTTAATTTATTCTTCGCGAAGAACTTATGATCAAATTAATATTAAAAAGAAGTAAGGATAACTTTATAAAAAAATAATAAGAAGATTGTTTGCCTTTCATATAAGAGTTCGATCTTGCAGAACATCTTTTTGAAATGCTTGGTAAACCAATATATGTATCTTAAAGAAATCTTTAATAGATCGATAACTCTCTATGAATAAAATAATAAATTTGTAACCTTTATGAATCATAAGATAAGAATGGAAATTTTAAATCGTTTTAGAAGAAGGGATACGTATTCTTCAAATACTGATCTTTGTGTAAATTCTAATTTTGAATTGTTAATTTCTACAGTCTTATCTACTAGATCAAGAAACAGTTTGGTTAATTTAGTAACCGAAGACTTGTATAGAACTGCTAATAATGCAAATAAAATGATTTTTTTAGGATCTAAAAAAATTAAAAAAATCATAGAAAAAATAGGATTATCTAGAGTAAAATCGAAAAATATATTGAATATCTGTCAAATTTTAATTCAAAAATACAAAGGAAACGTTCCAAACACCAGAAAATCTTTAGAATGTCTTCCGGGAGTTGGAAGAAAAGTTTCTAACGTAGTATTAAACATTGGTTTCGGTTATTCAACAATTGCAGTTGATACTCATGTTTTTAGAGTATGTAATAGAACTGGTTTTGCAATTTCTAATAGCTACCTTAAGTTAGAAAAGTATTTGCTGAGTATTGTTCCTATAAGATTTAGAAGAAGATTTCATTACTTATTTTTTTTACATGGGAAAGTTATTTGTACTTATAAAAATCCTTCTTGCTTGTGTTGTTTTATTTCAGACTTGTGTGAATATAAAAATAAAAATATGACAATAAATAGTTAGTTCTTTCCATTTATTTTCTCTTTCATTATTTTTTAAAAGAAGATAATTTTATGTACTTTACAAAAATTTTAGTAAACTAATTTGAATTTTGGATGAGTAAAAATTGACTATATATTTTGCCAAGTTCGATAAATACGAAAGGTTAAGTTCTTATTTACAGAAAGGAGATGATAGTTGGTTCTTGAATATTGAAAAAATGATTCTTTGGTAGTACATACATTGAAGAGATAAATCATTTTAAGAATAAGGAAACTGTTTTTTACCGAAATTTTTCCAAAATGATTTTTTTATTGTATACTTGTTCTCTGATTGAGAAATTTGTTGATCTGTATTTTTAATATCAAATAAAAGTCCATTCAGAACAGTTTTCTTTCTAGGAAAAATTAATATTTTCGAAAAAATTATTTTTTTTGGAAGAATCGAATTCAATATCTTAAAAAGTTTTCATTGTCTCTCTATTATTTAATAAATAGTTTTTCAATGAACGTTTTTAATTACAATCTCGATCTAATAAAAATTATGCGTTTAAAACTTGTTTCGAAAACTAAATTACCTACAAAATTTGGAGAATTTACTCTAGTTGGATTTGAAGAGGTTGTGAATAGAAACAATCATATAGCGCTTATATACGGAAGAATTTCAGAAGAACAACCTACCTTATCTAGAATTCATTCCGAATGTTTAACCGGAGATGTTTTTCTGAGTTTAAGATGTGATTGTGGTGTTCAATTAAAATCTTCTCTAAAAAAAATTGTTAAAGAAGGGAGAGGTGTTCTTTTGTATCATCGACAAGAAGGAAGAAACATTGGACTTTTAAATAAGATTCGCGCATATTCTCTTCAAGATGTTGGATTTGATACAGTGGAAGCAAATTTGAAATTAGGTTTCAAATCAGACGAACGAGATTTTCGGATTTGTGCAGATATGTATCGTTTATTATCTATTAAAAAGATTAGATTAATTACAAATAATCCTGAAAAAGTTAAGATGATGCAGTATTTTGGAATAGAGGTAACTGAAAGAGTTCCAATAGTAGTGGGAAAAAACTCGAAAAATTATCGTTATTTACGAACTAAAGTGAAGAAATTAGGTCATCTTCTATGATTGATTGAGAAAGTTAAATAAATAAATTAGGCTTTTAGCCAAATCTATTTAGAAGACTCAACATTATTTTTCACATTAAATGATCAAATAAAGGTTGATATTTCATTTTTTTAAGTATTTTTTGAAATTTTTGATTTAATCTTTTTTTTCTATTCGAGAATTAATTTCTTTGCTTCCTGAAAAAAATTAAAGAAACACGGAAATAATTTTCATAAATTTTTTAAATATTCCTTGGTTTATAATATATTTAATTTTGATTACCTCTTTCTCTTTTATATTTTTTAAAATGTATCCATCACTCGTTCCTATTTCATCTATCAATCCATTTTCTTTCGCCTGAATACCATACCAATATTCTCCATTAGAGACTAGATCAATATTTAAATTTGGTCTGTTTTTTTGAACAAATGCTTTGAAGAGTAGATGTGTATTATTAAGATCTTGAATAAATTTTTTTCTTCCAGATTCTGTATTCTCTCCTAAAAGAGTTAGAGTTCTCTTATATTCTCCAGCAGTATGCAGTTCTACGTCAATATCTTGTTTTTTTAAAAATCGATGAAAATTAGGTATTTGTCCGACTACCCCGATAGAACCAACAATCGAAAGGGGTGCAGCTATTATATGATTTGCTGTACAAGCCATCATATATCCTCCACTTGCAGCCACTCTATCGATAGATACAGTTAGCTTGATTTTTTTTTCTTTTAATCTCATTAGTTGAGCTGCAGCTAATCCATATCCATTTACTGTTCCTCCTGAACTCTCTAAAATTAATAGTACTTCATCATTTTTGTCAGCAACAGAAAGAATTGCTGTAATTTCTTCTCTCAAAGAGTTCACTTCTTCTGCATCCAAGGAGCCCTTAAAATGTATTAAGAATAAGCAAGACTTTCTTCTTTTTTCTTTTTTGGAAATCTTTCTATTGATTTTTTCTTTTTTTCTCTCATACTTTATCCAACTTTTATATTCTTCCGAACTCATTTTAGTTCGCATCATATCTTTCTTTATCGAAAGATATTTTTTAGTTAAATTTACAAATTTGTAATTGTCCTTTCTGTTTTTCTTTTTATTTCCGATAGATAAAATGATTGGAATTAATAGAACTATTCCGACAAAAACTGTAATAATTTTTGATAAAAATAATCCATAAGATAGAAAAAATTCCATATTGTACCTCTTTCGTATCATTATTTGATGATTGACATTTTAAATAAAAAATTTTTATAATCGGTATTTTAAGTTGAAAAATTTAGAATGACATACAAGATTATCGAAAATGTTAAAGAAAAAAAATATTTTAATTACTGGAGCTAGTGACGGAATAGGGAAAGAGGTTTCGAAAACTTATTTTCAAAATGGGGCTAATTTAGCATTGATTGGAAAAGATCAAAAAAAAATGCATACCATTTCCAAATCCTTAAACCGAATCAATAGAAGTTCTCAAATCGTAAAAATCTATATTTTCGATCTTTCTGAAAAGAAAGAGTCAGAATATCGTCGAATTACTCAAGAAATTAAAAAAGAATTTCCTATTTTAGACGGTTTGTTGCATAATGCTGGAGTACTCGGAAGAATCTCTCCGGTCATTAATCAATCAATTAAATCATGGTATGAAGTATTACAAATTAATTTAAATTCTAGTTTCATTATAACAAAATTTTTACTTCCATGCTTGATGAACTCTAAAAATAGTTCTTTGTTGTTCACCACTTCCAATGTTAGTAGGAAAGGAAAAAAAAATTGGTCCCCATATTCTGTATCAAAATTTGCGATTGAAGGACTGATGAAAACGTTATCTCAAGAGTATGAAGGAAGCACTCTAAGAGTAAATTGCATTAATCCAGGAGCAGTAAGAACGAAGATGAGATTTCAGGCATATCCTTCAGAAAACCAGAAAAATATAAGATCTCCAAAAGAGATTATGTCAACATATCTTTATCTCATGAGTGATGAGAGTGTCGGATTTTCCGGACATATTTTTAATTTTGATGGAAAAATAATAAGAAATATTTAAGTTAATTTTTAAATTTTTCATTTCTAATCTTTTAAAAGAATATCTTTGTTTATCCTTAACAGATTATTCATGTTTGATTTTTTTTCAGAATTGGTTGAGATTCGACTTATTTCTCTATGATCCATGCTATTTCAAAAAAATATAAGAAGAATTGAGAAAAAAGATTATAGTTTTGATAACTATTTTTATTGAATCAGTTTAATTTGTAAAGTACGTTTCCATGGCCGAAAGAGAATATTTCTGCTTATTTAAAAGCTTTAAAAGAATCAAAAAATCTTTTTTTTAATAAACTTTTTTGAATTATCTATCAGAGTTAAATTATAAAATAGTAGTTTCTTTTAAGGAAAGATTAAATTATGGGATTGACTTATTGTTCTTTTCCTTAATAGTAAACCTAAATACTTTAAATCATAGATTCCGAACGTTTCAGTTGATTTAAAAAAAGAATCTTACTTAAGTGAACCTTTGTATAAATCCAAAAAAATAAAAAAGAGATATCGAAATGTCAATCAGAACATCTTCAATTTTTGAAGATAGCTCAAATTTTTTAAGAAATCAATTTAATGATATTTTATTATTATCATTTTTTTCAGCGATAGTTAGTGTGATTTTATATCATTTCATCGTTTCTGCAGAAGAAATTGATAGGATTGTAAATCTCGCCAAAGAGAAAAATGATATACATTCTATGATATTTTGGATTCAAAATTTATCTAGAAGAGATAAACTCCTTATTTTTAAAGCTTCTTTATTATCTTTGATTACGATTGTGTTAGGCTTCACTACTTTAAATTCCTCCCTCATTATTTATTTAAATGAATTTAATAAAAGAAGGTTTATCAATTCAGTTCAAGCTATCTACCTCTCTTTGAAAACAATTCCGAAGATGTTGATTTTATTGATTCTTCATATTTTAACTGTTTATTTTGGTTTGTTGTTTTTCATAATACCTGGAGTTGTAGTGTCAATTGGATTTTCTTTCTCTCCGATTATTTTAATTGTCAAGGAAGGTATAATTCCTTCTAAAGCAATCTTAGAAAGTTGGAATATTTCTTTTCGACATTTTTGGAAAATAGTTTTTATTTTACTGATATGGACTCTTTTTCAAGTATTTTTATCTATTTTTTCTGAAAAAGTACTTTCTTTTTTTAATACTTTTCTAAAAAGTCTTATTCATTTTACAATAAATAATTTGTTTACATCATTTGTTTTAATTTATTTTTTTCGTTTGTATACATTAATATACAAGAACAATCTCAAGTAAATGAGAGATAGAACATGATTTAAACATTAAATCTACCAGATTAAGAATAGATAAAAGTTTTAATGAAATCTTACCGAGCTATATTCTTAAAATCGTATGAAATATTCTTAGAAAAAGTCATTTTTTTAAAGATTGGTTCTGACTTAATTTTTATTCAAATAAGTAATAGTATCAAAAATTACAAAAATGATCGATTCTTCAGAAATAATAAATTAAATTAAAAAATATCTTATTGGGTATCAGAATCTCAAAGAATAGAGAAAATATTGAAAAAGAAACTTTTAAAGCTATCTAATATGTCATATATCAAAAAATTGAGATGTTTTCTTAAAAAGAAATTTCAAAAAGTTCTATTTATCTATTTTCAGTCCAAATTGAATCAAAAAAAAAAGTACATATCAAGCAAAATACGATCGGATAAAACTCTTTAAAGATCATCGAGCTTCTTTACGATCTGTCATACAAGATATTGAAAGATCCGTTAAAAATGTCAATATGGTTTTTTACATATGGATGCCAGGAGGATTGGTAGACGAAGTTTCTAGAGCTTTGATCAAAGCCTCTAAAAGAGGTGTTAATTGTAATCTCATAATTGATTACATAGGTAGTAGACCATTCTTTAAAAGTTTTCAATTAAAAGAAATGAAAGAAGCTGGAATTCATCTAATCAAATCGTTAAAAGTGAGTTTAATATACCATCTAATTTTTTTTTATAGATTGGACTCTCGTCAGCATAAAAAGATGATAATAATAGACGACAACATCTCTTATATTGGAAGTATGAATATGATAGACCCTGACTTTCATAAAGATAATTATAAAAAAAATTACTATCCTCTTTTGGATGTTCTAGTCAAGATCAAAGGAAAAGAAGTATCGAATATCTTGAATCACATTTATTCATTCGATTGGTATATAGAAACAGGAAAAAAGTTAAGATCCGATCTGAAAAACAAAGTTGATCAACCAAAAATAGAAATTTTAACTTCTGGAATTTTTTTTCCAAAAGATCTTATCAAAAAGTTTTTATTGAATTTTTTCAAATCTGCAAGAAGAAAAATTTTGATTACCACTCCATATTTTGTATTAAGTCAAGACATCATTAAACTGATCTGTAAGATCTCTCTTAACGGAATAAATGTTTTAATCATCTTACCGAAAAAAAACGATTCTTTTTTCGTACATTGGGCTAGCAGAAATTTATATACGATACTTTTGAAATCTGGAGTGAAGATTTACCATCTTGATCATGGTTTTTTACATTCTAAAACTATAACAATTGATGAAAATATTAGTTTAGTTGGATCAATCAACTTAGATATAAGAAGCATTTCAGTAAATCTTGAAATAATAGCTATAGTTAATGATCGAAGTTTTCAAAATCAATTAATCAGAATACAAAAACAATACATTTCATGTTGTCGAGAAACTAATATTCATCAATGGAAACAACGTCCTTTTTGGAATAAGATTATTGAAAAGTTTTGTTACCTTTTTAGAATTCTTCTTTAATGAACTTCTGAAAAATTGAAAAAAATTTTTTTTGAAAAAAATTTATTAAAGTCTTTTTCTTGTAATGATAAAAATCATATTTTTCATATATCTTTTTTAGAAAGATCTTGACATTTGATCACACTTTTCGTATTTATACTAGACAAAACTCTGATTGTTTCATGTTTAATAGATTTCAACATATTTAAGAAAAGTATAAAAGATTCTCTTTTGTATTCTGTTTTTGGATCTTTTTGAATATATCCTCTCAAATGGATTCCTTGTCTTAGATAGTCCATAATTGATAAATGATTTCTCCAAAAATTATCTATAACTCGTATCATTACATTCTTTTCAAAATTTCGAACAAAGGAATTTCCAATCTTCTCCTCGTTTTTTTTATACAAATCTTCAATTCTTTTTATTATTTTAATTTTGACTTCATTTTTCTTCATTCCAGAAAAATGATGCATCCATTCCTTCTTCGATAAATTGAGGCCAAGTTTTCTTTTTAACTTGCTTAGAAATGCATTTGTTTTGACTTCATCTTCCATTTTATCTCTATATGAAAAATATTTATCAATCAGATGACAAACTATTTCTTCTCTCATATTAGAAATGATCTTCTTAATATCTTTTGATATAAGTAGTCGATTTCTCTGCAAATAGATTGCACATCTCTGATCGTTTATTACATCATCATATTCCAATAGTTGTTTGCGAACTTCAAAGTTTCTTCCTTCTACTTTTTTTTGAGCGTTTTCTATTGCCTTTGTTATCCAAGGATGTTCTATCGCTTTTCCAAAATCCACTTTTAATTTTTTCATAACATTCATGATTTTTTTCGAAACAAAAATTCTCATTAAAGAATCTTCCATGGATAAATAAAATCTAGAAGATCCCGGATCTCCTTGTCTTCCAGATCTTCCTCTCAACTGATTGTCGATTCTACGTGACTCGTGTCTTTCGGTTCCTATAATATGCAAGCCTCCCATAGCTTTAACTTGATTATTTTGTTTTTTCCATCTAACTTTAATTAGATCAAATTTTTTAAGTTGTAAACTTTTGAATTTCTCAATCTCTAACTTCCAGTTTCCTCCAAGAACAATATCCGTTCCCCTTCCCGCCATATTAGTTGCAATAGTTACTGATCCTATTTTTCCTGCATTAGCTATGATCTCTGCTTCCAAATCGTGAAATTTTGCGTTTAATATCTGATGTGGAATATTAGAACGATGTAAAATTTTTGAAATTTTTTCTGATTTTTCGATAGAAATCGTTCCTACCAGAACCGGTTGTCCTTTGTAAAAGCACCTACGAATTTCATCGATAATTGCTAAAATTTTTTCTTTTTCAGTGATGTATATTAAATCTGAAAGATCATTCCGAATCATCGGTTGATTAGTTGGTATCACAATCGTATCTAGTTGATAGATGGTTTTAAATTCGTGAGCTTCTGTATCTGCGGTTCCTGTCATACCAGCTAATTTTTCGTATAATCGAAAATAATTTTGAAAAGTGATCGAAGCTAGAGTTTGACTTTCGTCTTGTATTCTAACTCCTTCTTTTGCTTCAATGGCTTGATGCAATCCATCAGACCAATTTCTTCCTTCCATCATCCTTCCCGTATGTTCATCTATAATAATAACTTTTCCATTTTTAACGATATAATCCACATCTTTTCGAAATAACGTATGTGCTCTTAAAGCAGATATAACACGATGTAGAAATATTATATTCTTTGTAGAATATAATGATTCTCCAAAACATATGAGCTTGATTTTGATCAATAACGTTTCAAGTAATTTTAATCCTCTTTCTGTCAAAGTGATTTGTTTATATTTTTCATCTATTGAGAAATGACCGTTTCCTAGATAATTTTCTGAATCTTCTCGATCTTGTTTCTTAAAGAAAGGAATTAATGTATTAATTTTCCGATACAGATCTACATTGGTTTCAGACTCTCCGGATATTATCAGAGGAGTTCTTGCTTCATCGATTAGAATTGAGTCTACTTCATCTATCAGAGCGTAGTGCAGATTCCTTTGAACTTGCTCTTTTTTATCAAAAACCATGTTATCTTTTAAATAATCAAATCCATATTCGTTATTTGTTGCATATGTAATGTCTTTCGAATAAGCCTCTTTCTTTTTATCAAAAGACATACCAGATAAATTTAATCCAACACTAATTTTTAAGAACTCAAAAAGTGGCCTATTGTTTTCTGCATCTCTTTTAGCTAAATATTCATTGACAGTAACGATATGAACTCCTTTGCAAGATAGAGCATTTAAGTAGGCAGGTAGAGTAGAAGTTAAAGTCTTTCCTTCTCCAGTTTTCATTTCTGCAACACATCTTTCATTCAACACCAATCCTCCTAGTAACTGTACATCAAAATGTCTGATATTCAAAACTCTCTTACTTGCTTCTCTTACTGTAGCAAAAGCTTCCGGTATAAGATCATTTAATTTTTCTCCATTGGACAATCTGATCTTAAATTCGTCAGTTTTCCTTGAAAGCTCAGAATCTGAAAGATCTTCGAAACGATCTTCTAGATTGTTAATCATATCTACATACTTCTTAAATCTTCTTAGAACTCTTTCATTTCTACTTCCAAAAATTTTAGTCAGTAATTTGGTCAACATAAGTTTCTCTTAATCAATGTATAATTAAATTAAGACAGATATTTTGTCAATTTAACAATAGAGATCAATAAAATTTACGTAATTGAGTGATTAACATATTAATTCCAAACTTTAGGATTTATTGTATTTGAGATAAACTAAGTTATCGTACGATAAAAAAGATCGACTCTTTCAATCAAGTTCTCTATAAAATTTTATCTCAGTTGAATAGAGTCGAATAATTTATATAAGATATTTAAAAAAAGATCAATTGACGTGTGCAACAATCATCCGAAAACTTTTTCCTTTTTATTACAAGAAAATCAATTTAAAGAAAGTAAGTTAAAAATGATTCATGAAAAAGCAAAATTATTGATTCACCTAAATGAAATTGTTCTAAATGTTCTTCCAAAAGAACTGAGAAGCAAATGTCGAGTGGCTAATTATCGAGATTTTATTTTAGTTCTTGAAGTAATTAATGCAAGTAGAAAAATTAGATTACGCTTTGAACTTCCGTTTCTTCTGAAAATTTTGAAAAATTCGATATTACCGTCTTTGTCTTCCATTCATGTCATTATCAATCCGACTATTTTCCATTCCGAGAATATATATAGCAATACATACTATTCCCTGTCAAAACGAGCGGAAAGAACTCATATTTTAAATGATACAGATAAGGATTCTGAAATTTTAATTAAAGACAAAAACAATCTAGAAATTCGATTGATGAAATTAAATTCTCTTATCAATGGAAAAACGAAATGAATAGTTGAAATGAAATCAATATAAACTTTGTTCCTGAAACAAAAGCAGAAAATTCTTATTCTGATAACTTCTTCTTTTTTTTTAATTTTCTAATAGAATATAAAAAAGGGTGGTATTATATGTTTTTTAACTAAAAAAGTCAAAAATAAATCAATTTCACCCTGAATTTATACATCAAAAAACTAACGATAGAACGCGCCCTACAGGACTCGAACCTGTGATCTACGACTTAGAAGGTCGTTGCTCTATCCATCTGAGCTAAGGGCGCCTAAATCTTTATTATTTATTTCATTGTAAATTGAGCCATCTTCTAAAATTTCATTTTAGAATAATATTTGGATTTAATACAATATGCAAGCAAAAATTATCGATGGAGAGAAGATCTCCAAAATTATCAAAAAAGAAATCTATAATAAAGTGAAAAGCAGAATAAGTTTAGGAAAGAGAGCTCCTGGTTTAGCATCTATATTAGTTGGTGATGATCCAGCTTCTAAAATTTACGTTCAAGAAAAATATAGACTTTGTAGATCCATCGGATTTTTTTTTAAACTCTATGATTTTCCAAACGATACAGATGAGATTACTTTGCTAAAATTGATAGATCATCTTAATAAAGATGAAAAAATTGATGGGATATTTATTTCTTTACCACTTCCAAAAAAAATTAATCCAATTAGAATTTCGGAAAAAATACGACCAGATAAAGATATAGATGGACTGCATCCATATAATATTGGACTTCTATGTCAGAGAACACCTAAACTAAAACCATGTACTTCACAAGGAGTTATTACTCTCTTGAAGCGTTATAGAATTAAATTAATCGGTTTAAATTCTGTAGTAGTCGGTGCTTCTAATCATGTTGGAAGACCTATGATCTTAGAGTTGCTTTCGAAAGGTTGTACAACAACGATAGTACATCGTTTTACTACTGATTTAGTTTATCATATCAAGCATGCCGATCTATTAGTAGTTGCTATCGGAAAACCCAATTTTGTTCCTGGATCTTGGATTAAACCAGGAGCCATCGTAATAGACGTTGGAATCAATTATATGAAAGAAGGAGAAGTTGTAGGAGATGTCTGTTATAAAGAAGCGATTAAAATAGCTGGATGGATTACTCCAGTACCTGGAGGAGTCGGTCCTATGACAACGATGATGTTGATGAAAAATACACTACATGCTTGTGAAGTTCATTATTGATTAGTATTTTGAAGTTCATCAAAAATTTCATTTTATTCTCCAGTAAGTTTTGTTGATACGATCTTCCAATATAATACCAATTTGGTATAGATCTTTTCTGATACGATCCGCTTCTTCCCAATTTTTATTTTTTCTAGCTTTTTCTCTGATTTGAATGATATTTTCTATTTCCTGATTTTTAATTTCTTTTAGGGTAATTCGATTTATCTTAAAAAATTGATGTACTGATTGATTCAATAATCCTAAAACATTTGCCATTTTTTTTAATATTTTAGCTAATCGATTTGCTATGTTTATATTTATTTTTTTTTGTAAATTTATTTCTTTGGATATCTTAAATAATATTGAGTAAGCTTTAGGAGTATTGAAATCGTCATTCATAGCTTCTATAAAAGCTTTTTCAAATTTTTCTAAATATCTATCATTCTTTTGAATCGGATGCTCCGGATTCGTTCCTATGAGAGAAAAATAGAGTTTCTCTAAAGATCTTTTCGATTGATTGATCTTGTTAATAGAATAATTGAGATGGTGACGATAATGGGAAGATAGAAAGAAATAACGAATAACCTCTGAATTATATGCAGAACAAATATCTCGAATTTTGAAAAAGTTTCCATCGGATTTGGACATTTTTTTTTCTTGGATCTTCAACATTCCAGTATGTATCCAATAATTTGCAAAATTATCTCCATATGCTACGATCGATTGAATTCTTTCATTTTCATGATGTGGAAAAATTAAGTCTGATCCTCCTCCGTGAATGTCGAAATTTTTTCCAAGTATCTTCGTACTCATTGCGGCGCATTCTGTATGCCATCCTGGTCTACCTTTCCCCCATGGTGAATTCCAAAATGGTTCTCCCTCTTTTGCGGATTTCCATAAAATAAAATCTGAAAGACACTTTTTAGATTGAAGATTTTTGATGTTTCTTCCGAATTTTCTTTCGAGATTAAGTATCTCATTTCTCTTAGAGAGATTTCCATATTCTGGATTTTCTTTTGTGTTAAACAAGATATCTCCGGAGAGAGATCGATAAGTTTTTCCATTTTTTTCAAGAATCTTTATTAAATCGATCGTTGATTGGACGTATGATGTAGAGTTTGGTTCAATATTTGGTTGAGAGATTTTTAAATTCCTGAAATCTTTTCTCATCTCTTCAGTCATTTTTTGAGCTAAAAATTCATAATCAGTTTTTTTTTGGATCGCTTTTTGAATAATTTTATCATCTATATCTGTAATATTTCGGACATGATTGACTTTGTATCCCATGAATCTTAGATATTTTGTTATCATGTCAAAAATAGTGAATGTTCTTCCATGACCGATGTGGCACAAGTCATAAGCAGTTATACCACATACGTACATGCTCACTTTTCCTTTAACGATCGGTATGAATTTTTCCTTTTTTCGATGAATGGTATTATAAATTTTTAACATTTTGATTGAACAAAAATTAGATCAAAATAGAGGTTGTTCGAATAAAATCTCAATTTTTTTATGGATATTTTTTTAAAAATTCAAGTGTCGTTTTGACAGATCTAAGTATAATCTTAAACAGTCAATAAAATCTATCAGAATTTCTTAAGATTTTACATATATTCAATGTGTTTTTTATTAATTATGAAATATAAAATTTAAATAATTCTTTTCTTACGATTTTTTATATAAAGATTTCAGTAATTTTCGTCTTGACGGTTTTCGATCAACTTTATAAAAAAAGACAGAAAGTGAAAAGTTATAAAGATGGTTAAATCTTCTTATAAGAATTTATTCAGATTTAATTTTCATAATGAAATTTCGATTATCAAGATATTCTTTTTCGTTGAATTTACGATCAGAATTTTTTTTAGAAAACACTTTTTAAAATCTAAATAAAATTTTTTAAAAAAGATCGGATTAAAAATTTTTAAGACTCTTATTTTGATTAGATCTCTCAAGTTTTCAATTTTTTGGATAGGATTCTTAACTTATTTATTCGATAAAACTGATACAATTTTATGAATTCAGATATCTTTTTCTCTCAAAGAAAAGAGTACTCTTATCTTGAAACAAAAATTTTTTTTAAAAATTACAATCTGCTCGCAGTATTTTTAAAAAATTGTATAAACTTTTTCTTTAATACCAATGAATATTTTATTTGATTTACTTTTTGAATTTGACATAATCTAAAAAAAATACTTGAAAAAATTTTTTTATAGTAAAAAATCCATATGTTTTTGAAAAAAAATTTTTTGAAGATTTTTGAAGAACAAAAAATAGTTTTCAAGTGTTTTCGAATAAATTATGATTATGAAAAACATTCATCGATATACGGATTATAGATAGTTTTTTCAATTTTTAAAAAGTTATGAGAAAAGTCGAGTATGCAATTAAAAGAAACTATCATAAATTATTCTTCTCCATCTTTAATGGCTACAATTACCGGGGGACTTTGTTTGTCATATCTTTTTGGAATGATTGCTCAAAAAGTAAAGATATCTCCATTAGTTGGATATATAGCAGCTGGATTTTTGATTGGTCCTTTCACTCCAGGTTTCGTAGGAAATTCTGTACTTGCTGGTGAACTTGCTGAAATTGGAATCATATTAATTATGTTTGGAGTAGGATTGCATTTTTCATTAAATGATCTTATTTCAGTAAGATCTGTAGCTTTTCCTGGCGCAATCGTGCAAATTTTTTTTACATCCTCATTAGGATTTATGATGGCCAAATATATGGGATGTAAAACGTTTTCTGGAGTTTTGTTTGGTTTGTGTTTTTCCACATCTAGCACACTAGTATTATTAAGAACTCTAGAAGAAAAAAAAGCGATTTATAATAAAATTGGGAAAATTGCCGTTGGTTGGTTAGTTGTAGAAGATCTAACTATGATATTAACTCTAATGATACTTCCAGTTCTTTCTAGTTTGTTAAATGACAGTAACTTCATAGAAAAAAGTTTTTTTTCAATTTTTATAAGAACTATGTTCACGATAACAAAAATATCTTTTTTTATCGTTCTAATCTTAATCTTTGGAAAAAAGTTAATTCCGTACCTCCTATTAAAAACAGAAGAAACTAATTCTAGAGAGCTTTTTACACTATCAATTTTAGTTTTTTCCATTGGAATTGCTTATGCTTCAGTGATCTTGTTCAATGTTTCATTTTCAACAGGTGCTTTTTTTGCAGGAATAACTTTAAATAAATCCAAATTGAGTCAAAAAGCTGCTCAGGATATTCTTCCACTAAAAGATGCGTTTACAGTTCTTTTTTTTGTTTCTGTTGGAATGTTACTTGATCCTATTGTTCTTTTAACGTATCCATTGCATATCTTGACAACTCTACTAATTATAGTTTTTGGAAAGATGTTTCTTATCTCAATTTTAATACGATCTTTTGGATATAGCTATAAAGTTTCTTTTGGAGTATCAATTAATCTAGCACAAATGGGAGAGTTTTCTTTTATCCTTTCTAAAATTGCGACTAATCTGCATTTATTTAGTCAAGAAATTCAAAATCTTGTGTTATCCGGAGCAGTGATTTCTATTGTTATCAATTCCTTTTTGGTTAAAATAATTGATTTTGACTTCTGTGAAGAATAATAAGAAATCTATACCTCTAAAAAAATAATATTCAAGACAAAATATAATAGAATAAATTGAGCAATCAATAAAAAATTGTTTTTGAAATCTGATGAATTCTATTAGTTCTTAAAATTTTTAGAACTATTATCTATCATAAATTGATCTAAAATATTAATGATCTCTTTTTGAACATCCTTAATTTTTTTGTTTGCGTCCACTTTGAAACATGATATCTTCGAATTCTTCTTTTCTTTATAGAATTGTATAATAGGTTCTGTAAATCGTTGATATATTTCGATTCTTTTATAAATGATTTTTAAAGAATCATCCTTTCTGATCACTAATTTCTCTCCAGTAATATCATCGATTCCTTTTTTCTTGGGAGGACAAAATTTTATATGATATGTTCTGTTAGAAGGAAAATGAATTAAACGTCCAGAGATTCGATCTAATATATTTGTCAAATTGATCGAAAGTTCAATTAGTACATAACGAGCATCTATTAATTTTGTCATTTCTTGAGCTTGTCGTATATTTCTTGGAAATCCGTCTAGTAGGAATCCATTTGAGTAATTGATTTCGGAAATCTTTTTTCTCATAAGATCAATAACAATTTCGTCAGGGATCAGTTGACCTTGATCAATTCGTCTAGAAATTTCTTTTTTCGAAAACTGATCTAAAGGTGTTTGATTCCTTAAGAGATTTCCTACGGAAATTTTCTGAATATTGTACTTTTTGGAGATAAACTCACAATGAGTTCCTTTGCCAGAACCAGGAGAACCAATAAGAATGATTCCTATCATCGAAATACCTTGTGTTTAAGATTGATCTTAACTTACTAACGTTATTCAATTTTTATCTTCATAACTTCTTCGAAAAAGATTCGTTAACTAATAACTCATTGATATCGATAACGAATTGGTTAATATCTTTTAAAGTTCCTTGTTCCATCAATAAAGCTTGATCAAAAATTATTTTTATCCATCTAGATAAAACTTTGTCGTCTGTAATATCTAAAATTCTTCTTATGATTGGATGCGACTGATTGATCAATAGATCGTATTTAATTTTAGGAACAGATTGGCCGACCGACGAGAAAATTTTAGCCATTTGACTACTGATCTCATGTTGATCAGTTTTTAGAACACAAGGATATTTTTCCAATGTATGAGTCACACGAACATCTTTTATTTTTTCTCCTAAAATTCGTTTTATTTTCTTAAGAAGAACTTCGAATTCTTTTTCATTAGAAAGAAAAATATTTTTTTCTTTTTGATCGACTAAACTATTTAAAGAAGAATCGTTTTTACTGATTGATTGAAATTCTTTTCCTTCAAATTCAAAAAGATAATTTATCATCCATTCATCTATTCTTTCATATAATAACAATACCTCAATATTTTGATTTCTAAAAAAATCTAAGTGTGGGCTTTTTTTTGCAGAGATATAATTATCCGCTGTGATGTAGTAAATTTTTTTTTGTCCCTTTTTAGCTCTTTCACAATATTCTTTCAAAGAAATTTTTTGTCTTTCATCTTCAGAGAAAGTGGAAGAAAACCTTAACAAACCAATAATAGAAGATCTATTGGATAGGTCTTCAGCAGGTCCTTCTTTTAATACTGTTCCAAATTCATTCCAAATAGTTTGATATTTTTCAGGATGATTCTGAGATAATCTTTCTAAACTACTCAAAATTCTTTTAGACAATTGTTTTTTCAACTTTTGAATGTTTTCATTATTCTGTAGAATTTCTCTAGAAATGTTGAGAGATAAGCATTCTGAATCGATTAATCCTCTTACAAAACGTAAGTAATTCGGAATCATATGTTTGGAAATTTCTTTTATGAACACTCTTTTTACATAAAGATGAAACTCTCCTCTTTTTTCTCGATTCCAAATATCTGTTGGAGATTTGGAAGGTATAAACATTAGACTGATATATTCTTGTTTTCCTTCAACTTTATTGTGTATCCAAGTGATCGGATCATTCTGATCTTTAAAAAAATTTTTATAAAATTCCTTATACTCGTTTTCTTTAATTTTCTTCTTTTCTCTTCTCCATAAAGCTGTTGCAAGATTAATTTGCTTCCAATACGGTCGATCATTTGTTCGATCGATTTTCTTCATTTTAATTGGTATATCGATATGATTGGAATATCGATTGATAATATTAGACAATTTTGAAGAATCTAATAAATCTTCTTGATCTTCTCTCAATTTTAGAAGAACTTCTGTTCCGCGTTCTATCTTTTCTATTTTTTGAACTGAATATTTTCCAGCTCCTTCAGATTCCCACAAAATCCCTTCTTCATGTTTTAATCCAGCTGCTCTGCTTTTTACAATTACTTTCTTGGAAACGATAAAAGAAGAATAAAATCCAACTCCAAATTGACCTATTAGTTGATCTATATCTTTTCGACTCTTACTATTTGATGATTTTAAAAATTCTTTGGTTCCAGACTTTGCGATAGTTCCTAAGTTATTTATGACTTCTTCTTTGCTCATTCCTATTCCGTTATCAATAATAGATATTGTTTTATTATTTTTATCTATGGAAATTTTGATTTCAAAATTGTATTCTTCTTCATACAAAGAAGGGTCAGAAATAGCGGAAAATTTAAGTTTATTAATTGCGTCGGATGCATTTGAAATAAGTTCTCTAAGAAATATATCTCTATTAGAGTACAAGGAATGAACCATTAAACTCAGAAGTTGTTTAACTTCAGATTGAAATTGTAGCGTTTCTTCCTTCTTTTCAGTCTTCATTATGTTTCCTCGAAATATCTTATTTGAATTATTTCATACTCAAAATTCATTCAGTTCCGGATCACTTCAATCTCTTTTTCTCGTTTTTTATTCTTGAATAATAAATTCAAAATTTTCTGTGAGAGGAAATGTTATACATTTCGTTAAAGAAATATGATTTTTTTAAAAAACTTTGATGTTCAAAAAAATTTTTTTTAAAAAATAAATCGTAGTTAAAGTTCCTAGAGATCCAATTATTTTTAATTTTTCTTTGACAGCTTTAAAAATATTGGATTTGTTTTAATCAAAACCTCTATCTAGAAATGGAATGTTATCAATTTCTCAATTTTCAAAAGATTTTTTATCGAATCAAACCAATTCTCATTTTTTGAAATACACTTTCAATTTTCTAAATAAAATGTTTGCGTAAAAAATTAGAAAAGTTTTGTTTTGATAGCAAATATAATTGAATCAATCTTATCCTTTTTTTTGCAAGTTATGAAAACAGTCTTTAGACTCATTTGAAATGAGATTTTGTTTAAATTCATTTTTGATAAATGATATCATAATTTTTCGTTATACTCTGTTTCAATATTATTGTGTTGTAAAAGAATGTTATATTTCTTTTATAACAGATTTTTTGATGATATCGAAATTATGAAGTAAATTCTAAATCATTTGAACTAGAAGGGATAAATTTCGTTATGGCTTTAC